>NZ_JBIWFQ010000010.1:125543-156163 GCF_044763105.1 Lysinibacillus sp. NPDC096212
CAGATTCCTGTACTGTTGATCGCTTAATGTTAAATTCATTCCAGATCGAGTCCTTTTCATCTAGCAATTCCTTTCCATTCCAAATGATGTCGTAAACGTCACCCTCGTAAGCAATGGCTCGGCCAAATGCAAATGAAATAAAATAGTCCTTCCAGGATTGGAATGCATGGCTTCCGGCATCAGCTGCTCGCGTTATATAGCTCCATGTCTGTTCCTCGGTAATATAACCAACTATGTAGCTCCATCTTGCAACATTTACAGCTCGGTCAAAATCCCAGGCAGCAATAGTGTCCACCCGTTCAAAATCGGATTTCGTAAAGGAAAGTTTCTTCATCATCGCTTTTTGGGCTGATTCAAAGCATTCCTGCGATTTTCCCACTTCCTCTTCTGTAAAAGACTGGCCAGCTTTCAATGCCATAAAAAGCTGACCAAACTTCGTACGATGGCCTTCAGTAAGCAGCCATTCCAGGGTTTCTACAGCCTCTTCCGGATTATTAACGTCCCAATATGAAGAAAGGACCTCCCTCAAAGTTTCATTATCTACATCTATCGGCAGTATCCGTGGCGAATCAGTGCGGTAAAGAGCGAGATTGGCACCGTAGGCTAGTAAATGCTGTTTCTCCTTCGGTAAAGGGTTAGCCATCTCCATTTCTAATCGTAATTTTTTTTCATTTTTCTTAATTCGCTTGCTCGCTGTAATTAAACCTACAATAAGTAAAAACACAATCACTACGATAATTCCTACAATATACATAAGGATCTTCAAACTGGTACATTCCTTTCCATGCTTTTTATTTGTCGCAGTTTAAATCATGCAACACCAACTTTTAACAAATGATAGTAAAATTATACATTTACAGGTAATGTTATGCAATCAGACTATTTTATTACTTGTCTCTGATAGTTAGTATGTCAATAGTTGATGGGCGTAGAGGCTTCTGGAAGAACGATTAAAAGGAACTAAAGAAAGGGGACTGGAAGTTTCTTAATTCCTTATTTGAAAAGGGATAAAATGTTGGTTCATGCTGATATATATATTTATTTTGAAACCTCATAAACTGGATCAATCAATATAACTACTAGACACAATCCATTTTTTTCTTGCTTTATTTTTACTGTATAAAGGAAAAATATGATTGTCTATATTTCAATGAAGGAAGAAGGGTTTTCCATGCATAAAGATATGAATTATGGTAGCGACTTTAAATATATTCCAGCAACATCAATTTGGAGTGGAGATGGTGTAGAAGTATTGCCAGATTTATACCAACATACGATTCAAATTGTTAATATCGTACTTTACGGTGAACCTCATAAGAAAGAGTTCGTATTAGTTGATGCAGGCATGCCAAAAAGTGCAAAGGAAATTATTTCAATAGTCGAGGAGAGATTTGGATCAAATTGTCGACCTAAAGCATTAATTTTAACGCACGGGCACTTTGATCATGTTGGGGCGATAATTGATCTAATTGAACATTGGGGTATGCCGGTTTATGCCCATCCTTTAGAATTACCTTATTTAACTGATATAAAAAATTATCCTGAACCTGATACTACTGTAAATGGTGGCTTAATAGCAAAAGTATCATCCATTTTCCCGAATGAAGCTATTAACTTAGGAAACAACATTGAGGAGCTCCCGTCCGATGGGAGTATTCCATATATGGATGGTTTTCGTTGGATTCATACTCCGGGCCATACGCCAGGTCATATATCTTTATTTCGCGAAGAAGATAGAGCGTTAATTGTTGGAGATGCATTTGTTACGGTTAAACAAGAGTCTCTTTACAAAGTCGTGCTACAAAAAAAGGAAATTAGCGGACCGCCACGATATTTCACAACGGATTGGCAGGCTGCTTGGGATTCTGTAAAAAAATTAGAGGCATTAAAACCTTTAGTTGCTATTACAGGACATGGATTACCGATGAAGGGGGAAGAGCTTACTAGAAATTTGCATAAGTTAGCGACTGAATTTGAGCAGATTGCTTTACCTAATCACAGCAAATTCCTGAATTAATGATTCCGAATTATAAAAAACTGCATCTCCAATTGTTAGTTGTGCCTAACTATTGGAGTGCAGCTTAATTTAGATTGTCTTATAAACTTGAAACTTTTTAATATTTACTTATAAATTGACGTATTTTCCTTGTTCACATCAATGTTATTTTCGGGAATAATAAGTGTGAAACCAACAATAACAACGAGTCCAGTAATTAAACCATAAATAATCGGTAGTGTAGAAGTAATTCCAAAAATGATAAATGAAATAAAGATAACTAGTGAACTAGCAATAATAGAATAGAAAGCAGCTTTACTTGTTACACGCTTCCAATAGAGACCAATGATGAGTGGTACGAAGATAGCACCTGATAAAATTGCGTAGGCCATATCTAATGCCACTAGTATGTTTTGAATCCATACTGAGAAAATGATTGCTAACACACCTAAGCCAAGTATGACAATTCGTGATGTATTGATGATATCTTTATCAGTCATATCTTTTTTTACGTATACCTTAATAATATCGTTAGTGATTAGGGTCGCAGAGGCAAAAATAGCACCCGAAGCATTTGACATAAGTGCAGAACAAACACTAGCAAGAACAAGCCCCAACAAGCCTGGTGGGAGAATTTCTAATGCAAGGCTAGTAAACGCTGATTGAGAGTCTCCTAAATTTGGAAGTAGCACATGTGCACACATACCTACAATGCTTAGTACTAAACCATATAAAACACTGTATAGACCGGCCGATATGGCACTACTTTTCGCTACCTTTTGGCTTCTCGCTGTAAATACACGCTGCCAGATGTCTTGAGAAACCATTAAACCAAAGAAGTACAATAAAAAGTATTGGAAGATACGATCCCAGCCGATATTTGTAAGGCTAAGATGTGCTTCTGGCACACTACTAAATAGAGCTGTTAAACCTCCGACACTGTTTACGCTAAACGGGAACATAATAAAAAATACACCAATAGTCATTACTATAAATTGAATAATATCGGTTAAGGTAATACTCCACATTCCACCTAAGATTGTATAAAAGAGCACGATCCCTCCGCCAATAATCATAGAAGGAATAAGGGACCAGCCCAATAACACGTGAATAACATTTCCCATACCAATTACTTGTGTTACTACGACCATAAGGGTATAGATGGCTGTAACAATAGCACTGATAAGCTGAGTTCCTTCTCCAAAGCGCTTTCCGAGTAACTGACTAATAGTAAAAACCTCATAACCGCCAATTTTATTAACGACGAAAAGACCCAAGGCAGCTATACCAAAGCCCATCATCGAAACAAACCAAAGACCAGAAACCCCGTAATTATAACCTAATGACGTGGAACCCATAGTAGCTGCACCACCAATAATAACAGCTGCTAAACAGCCGACATGGCTGTAGTACCCTAAACGACTTCCTGCGAGGACAAAATCTTTTTCAGATTTCGCTTTTTTAACTCCTATTATTCCGATAATCATTAGGACACCAAAATATAGAAGAAGAACAAAAGTATCTAGTGTATTCATTTATTCACCCCCGAAACTTAACTCTAATTCGTATTCGGTAATCGCTTCGTCAAGCAAGGAAATTCCTAAGTCTAAATGTTCCTTATCTATATTTAATGGAGGCATCATTCGAATTACCTCTCCCTTATTACCGCTCAAATAGTAAATAACCCCTTTGTCCAGACACTTCTCGAGGATTTTCATTAAGCCCTGACCATTTGGTTCTAGGGTAACAGGATGAATAATTTCAATTCCTAGCATTAAACCAATTCCACGAACATTGCCAATCGTGTGATGTTTTTCTTTTAAGTGTATTAATTTATTTAATGCATAGTCACCTAATATTCTAGCATTTTCCACTAAACCTTCTTCTTCTAAAACGTCTATTGTAGCGCATGCAGCTGCACATGCGACAGGATTTCCGCCAAATGTAGTACTATGACTACCAATTGTCCATTGTTCCATTAACTCCTGTGAAGCTACAGTTGCGCTAAGGGGCAAGCCACTGGCAATTCCTTTTGCAATCGCCATAATATCTGGTGTCACACCAAATCGATTGGCCGCAAACCAGTCACCTGTTCGACCAAAACCAGTTTGAACTTCATCGAAGATTAATAAAATTCCGTATCGGTCACAGATTTCTCTTATTTTTTGTAACCATGCCTTTGGCGGGATCACATAACCGCCTTCTCCTAGAACAGGCTCTAAAATAACAGCTGCCACTTCATCTGGAGACACTTGATGATTAAATAAACGTTCAAAATCTTTTTCAACATGATTTGACCAATATTCATTATGGTTTAAACCTTCTGGTGTTTCCGTTAATTGAGCATAAGGTAATTGATATGTCATGTTTGCTCCAACCGGTAAATTCCTTCTGTATTTACTTTTTGATGTAGTAAGACTCAACGCTCCCATCGTTCTGCCATGGAATCCTCCAAGGAAAGAAACAACGTAAGGTCTCTTGGTTACATGTCTTGCTAATTTTACTGCACCTTCGATTGCTTCTGCTCCGCTATTTCCAAAGAAAAAACAATCTAATGGCTCTGGTAAAATCTCTCTCAATTTCTTAGCTAATAGAATAATTGAATCATAATTAATAATACCGATAGGACCATGAACTAAACGATCTACTTGATCTTTAATAGCTGTAATTACCTTTGGATGTCTATGCCCTGTATTTTCTGTAGCAATACCAGAAGTAAAGTCTAGATACTTTCTACCATCTACTCCTATATAAAATAATCCCTCAGATTTTACTACCTGCAGATTCGGAAAATCCTTCGCCATTGTGGGTGCTAATAGGCCTTCTTCGTTAATGTTTTTCCAATCAATCATAATCTCATCCCCATTTCATTGGTGTTGAAGGAATTTTCTCTCAATTCAGAAAAAACGTCAAATGCCTACCATAAAAAATTTTAATAGTTGATAAAGAAGGATAGAGATAAAAAAACATCTACATCGACCTTGCATAACACTCATAATTTCTTAAATGGAAGAAGGGTAATTATTACTTTATAATAGAAATACAGATTTAATATGTAGGAATTAGGGGAAAGTAGACGGTGATTAAATGGAACTAAGGAATTTGAAAACCTTTCAAGTGGTCGCAGAAGAATTAAATATTACAAAGGCTGCCAAAAGATTAGGGTATACACAGCCAACTATTACACTACAAATACAATCTTTAGAAAAAGAACTGAAGCACACTCTATTAACAAGAGTTGGTAAAAAGACTCTTCTAACAGCTGCTGGAAAAAAGCTAAAAGACCATGTCGATAACTTATTTATCTTTATAGATAAGATAGAAAAAGACATGGAAGAGCTACATGGACCGTCTGGCATTCTGACCATTGCTGCCTCAGAATATTATTGTACTCAACATCTTTCACCGATTGTAAAAGCTTATTTGGAAATCTACCCGACTGTGAAAATAAGTCTTCTACCATTAAATAGTATACATGCTATTAAAAGTGTAAGAGACCACGTAGCGGATATTGCTATTATTGCGAATGAATGTAATGATATTGATATTAGTAAAACTTTTTTAGAAGAGGAAAAGGCTTATTTAGTTGTTTCTTCTAGAATTAGTAAAGAAAGAAGTTTTCAAGAAATTCTATGTGAAGATACCTTTATCTCCTATGACTATCATTGTAGTTTCAGTAATATCATTGAACAATACTTCAAAAAAGCCGAATTTCAACCTCAGTCCACTATTATGGTTGGTGGAAGTGATGAGATGATAAAGCGTGCCGTGTTGAACGGAACAGGCTATGCGATTTTAGGTCAAAATGCTATTGAGAATGAAATACAGGATGGTTCGATCAGCATCCTCCAACATGTTTCAGAATCTATCATTACATCAGCCATTAATTTAAAAGTTCGCTCAAATGAACCGAATATACTAACGTTTAATGAATTTTTACAAAACGCCTGGCCAGTTAATAATAATCTTAGTAAATTATTTGATTAAATTGCAAGGATAATTAGAAAATTATAGATGCAAGAGTGCAGTCCCATTTTTTATTTTTCTAATGCGGGATATATATCTAAATTTATTTAAAAAGAAAAGCTGTAGCAAATAAATTTGCTACAGCCTGAATTGGTTCATGCCCCTTGATGGCGCAATATCATATATTTTATCATAAAAAACGTTATTGTAATATATTTTGTTTTTTGCAACATTTCAATAATAAATAAAAAATTATTGACAAAAAAATGCAGAACCGTTATATTCAATTTATTCAACGTTGAATATAAAAAGGTGATTATTATGACAAGACTATTAGTTCTTGCTATGTTGGGGCTAAAACCAATGACTGGCTATGATATTAAAGTAATGCTTGAATTAAGCGACGCTGAACGCTGGGGTGGTGTGCTAATCGGCTCGATCTATAATGCTTTGAAGAAACTTGAAAAAGATGGCTATATAGAGGTGGCTAGTATTGAATCCACAGGTCACAGACAAAAAGCAATTTACCAAATTACTGAAAAGGGCAGGGCACATGAGCAAGAATTAATTATCGAGGCTCTTGAAAAATCCTCTGTAGTTTATCCTACAACTTTATATTCTGGTGTCTCCTTTGCATTTAAACTGCCAAAAGCTAAAGCGGTGAATGCATTAGAAAAGCAGAAAATAATTTTGGAACAAGAAGAAAAGGCGATCAATGCTGGCTATGAGGCGAAATTAATTGCTATGCAAGGAGAACTACCAGCATTAACACAACTAGCATTTGATAATATGCTTGAAATTGTTCAAGTACAATCAAAATTTGTACATCAAGCTATTGAAATTATGAAAAAAAGTGACTCTCTCGAATGAGGGAGTTAAAAATTAGCCATATATTCAACGTTGAATATACAATGTTAAGTAAGGGGAGATAATGTGAAAGAACTCATTAGCGCTAGTCAATTAACGAAAAGTTATAAAGCTAGATGTGTCGTTGATCATATAAATATTGCCATTAAAGAAGGGGAGGTAATAGCTTTAGTGGGCACAAATGGTGCTGGGAAAACTACAACGATCGGTATGCTTCTTGGCATTATTCCGCAGGACAGTGGAACGATTGAATACTGGACATCCGACTACAAAAAGGAAATAGGTGCGCAGCTTCAATCAACCCCTTTTTTTGAAGGTTATTCTGTAGAGGATAATGTGAAATTATTTGGGGCATTCTATGGAATTTCACTAACAAAAAATGATATTGATGAAAAACTCGCTGCTTTTGATTTATTGCAGGTCAAAAAAACGCCAGCTATCAAACTGTCATTAGGACAGCAAAAACGGCTAGCTATTATCGTGACAACTTTGCATAACCCTAAACTAGTAATTTTGGATGAACCTTCTGCTGGATTGGATCCTAGAGGCCAAAGAGAAATTCAACAGATCATTAAACGATTGAAAAATAGCGGGGTTGCCGTGTTATTTTCTTCCCACGATATGTTGGAAGTAATGAATGTAGCTGACAGAGTTTTGGTTATGCATCACGGAAAAATAATGGCAAATGGCTCACCTGATAGTTTAATGGAGCATTACCAAACGCAAAATTTAGAAGAATTATTTTTTGAATTAACGAAGTGAGGTGCGAGAAGATGAAGGCTATTTTCGTATTAAATTTGAAATCTAGTATAAAGGATATGTATTTACTCTTTTGGTCAATATTAATGCCATTTGCTGCGATTATTGCGTTAAGGATATTTTTACCGAGTTATGCAGGAAATTATGTAGAAGGAATCATTGCCATTAGTGTATTTTTCTATTCATTTATGACCACTGCTTTTATAGCATTATCGCAAAGAAAAAGAGGGGTTTATAATTTACTTCACGCTACACCAATGCCATTATGGAAATATATCGTCAGTATTTCTAGTGCATGGGCTATAGTAGCGATTATCTTATCTTACATCGTGCTTTTATTCGCTATCGTTATCAATCAACTGAATTTTACTTTTAAAATCCTCTTATATATGACACCGATTATCCTAATAGCTTCATTAAGTTTTGTTTTTTTAAGCTTTTTTATTTCAAGTCTCGTGAAAAACGAGGGGCATTTAAGTATGACTGCAAACGTACTGATGATACCAATGCTACTTTGTAGTAATGCATTTTATACAATGGAAAAAGCGCCAAACCTTATACAATATATTAGTCTGGTAAATCCATTTGAATGGTTTGTAAATGGAATTAAAGCCGCGTTTCTAAATAATTTTAGTACATGGGGAGAATCTTTACTTCTTTTATCGGGATGCTTAGCCGTGACATTTATCATTTCCTTAAAAACATTCAAGTATAGTGAATAATAATTGAAATATAATAAATCAAGTGACTAGAACTCGAATTTGAGTCTAGTCATTTCCAACGTTACTTTACAAACCCAGCGTTCATGGAGAGTTACAAGGATGGAGAGTAAACCATATTGAAAGGAGTAGAAGTGATATTTATTCCGATTTCACTAAATTTTCCAGACAATTATTTGGAGTTGGGGAATGATAGAGAAGGAGAGACGAAATTTTATCTTGTATGATCGAGATAGAAATACTCTAAGAGTTTGTCAATAAACTATATAAAAACACTATTTCCTGAACAGAAAACTTATAGAGGGCCACTTAATTATTCTAAGTGACCCTTAGTAACAAAGTTTCGGAGGTGTAAGACTAAACCAATCTTACATTACTAACATATGATACGATGTTATTCTTGCATAGTTAATTGCCTGAGAAATAGTTTAACTTCCTTCAGCGGGTCGCTGAAAGAAGTTAAAGCCTCCGGCGGATGTCACGGAATCGGAAAGGAGTGATTAAAGGATGTTAGCCTAAAACCATCGCATCCATGCGATAACGGCTAACTGACCTGCATCGTGCAGGCCCAAGCACAAAGCCGATTCCGGACGCAATTATGTTGAGGCATAATTGATAATATTAGTAAGTCACTTTAAAGGCATAAAAGCCGCGGGATTTAATTGTTCAGATTCTATCACGATGCCGGTTAATCCTTTATCCGTTTTAGTTTCATGCCATTCACCCTTTTCCCAATAAACTGCATCTCCAGGCTGAACTTGATAATATTGCTCCTGTGCATTTCTTACAAATCCTTCGCCTTCTATAATTAAGAGAAGCTGGGGAACTACCGCTTGATGATAGCCAATAACACCGTTTTCTTCTAAATACATACACCCGAGACTAGCTGATGCTTCAGTTTTGATAATACGAGACATAATAAAACTTGACTTAAACTGTGTTATATTTTTGCCATTTTCTTTGGACAATTGATAAAATTTCATTTGATTCCTCCGAACTTAACTTATTTTTTCACAGCATGGACGTAGTGAATCGTTTCAAAGGCTGTTAAATAATCTTTTCGATTGTCAAAATAAAGCTCATTAATTGTATCTGGCGATAGATGTTCGTAAATAAGCAGACCTGAGTTCTCTAACATTTTTTCCATTTCTTCATAAGTAAAACATGATTTCATCGGTTCACCACCTGCTGCAGCCATTTTTACCATGTTGTTTACTCGATTTGAAATTCCTTGTTCTTTAAATAGTTTTTCATCTGCATAGTCCAACATTATCGAACTTCCTGTTGGTACATTGGCAAACAAGTGATCAATTAAACTTGAAATTTCATCTTTCGTTAAATAATAGGAAACACCTAGTAGACTAAAGAAAGTTTTTTTATTGTCAAAGCCGCTATCCATTAGATTTTGATATGAAAACTTTTTTGTGAAATCCATCGAAACGAAATGTACATTACTTGGAAGCTTTAAATTAACTTTAGCTAATCTTTTCTTTTTAAATTCTTGCGTTGCAGGGTGATCAATTTCAAAGATTTCCAAAATGCTTTCAAATTCCGAGTGTCTTAAGCTAAATGTATCTAACCCTGCACCGAGTATGACGTATTGCTGTAAACCCAGCAAAACTTCATTCAGTAAAACTTTTTCACAATATGCTGCACGCGCCAAGGGTGTGGGGGAGAGCTGTGTTTGCACAATCCATTTTAATAGCTCTTCAGTTTGTCCATTTAGTTTTTCTGCGATTTCTTTGTTAAAAAACTGGATGCCTTGTACCATATTTGTTTGAATGTCATGGAACTCTTGTTGTGTGATTAATTCTTGAGCTAGATAGTCATCAAAAATTTTAGGGGTATCAAATTGACTATGATAGGCTCTACTAAAAGCTGAGATTAATGAAGTTAAACTGGATTCACCTTTGTTCATGCAAATACACTCCTTCAAAAAAAATAGGATTCTCCTGGCCAGGAGAATCCTATTGTACAGATAAATTATTTAAAAGTAAATTATTGCATAAATAACTTTTTTTGTCAAGTTTTCAGTACCGATAAGCCATTAGATTTAGAAATCTCCTTAATCAAATTTTTGGATAAATATTTTACCGTTCGGTTGAATTTCTGCATAAAATACTTCTTCGATTGTTTTTATATGTGCTTTTTTTAATTCGCTATCTAGCCATTCTCTACTTTTTCCAACTTCCAGTAAATTTCGTTTCAATAGCTTACCATCTGTGATCACTTCAATGGGGATAAAAGCTGGAGATGAAGGAGAGATTTTTAAATCGATCTTTTGTGTGCCTAGAAATTCAGGCTTTTTCAAAATACTAAGCATGCCATTTGGTTCTAATATTGCATAGTCAATTTCTGTAATTGAAAAAACTTGATATTGTCTAATCATCATCGTAAGGTCATCAATATTTATTTTAGTATTTGCTAAAGCTTTTCTATCTATTTTTCCTTTTTTAATCACAATTGTCGGTTGTCCATCAAGTAATGTTCTTGCTTTTCCGGATTTTAGAGCGATGTAACTAATTAAAGTAGTAAGCGCACACCAAACAATTAAGCTTACTAAAAATTTTGTGTATACAATTGTTTTTAAAACTACCATATTGGCTGCCATTGAACCAATTGTAATACCAGTTACGTAGTTAAAGAAAGTTAAGTGACTTAGTTGTTTTTTACCTAGAAACCTCGTAAGTGTCAGAAGAACAAAAAAACTAATAATCGTTTGAACACCTACTTGTATATAACCTGTGTACAAATTCTCCCACTCCTTATCTAATCACTAGAATACCCAATGAATTTCCAAAAGATACGTCGTTACAGGGCCGAGTTCGAATTGATTAGTGTTCTATTTAAGTTTTATAAGAAAATAAATGAATCGATACAATGTTGATTCATTATCAAAAGTATAGATAACCTTTGTCTAAAACGTATGCTATGTAATTAAGTTAATTGAAGTGGGGAATGGGCGACTCCTTGAGGCTCATCGGACGTCCCCAAAGAAAGCGCCCAGTCGGAATGGAAATCAACAATACGTTTTGATGATAATCATATTAGTATCAATAATGGAAAATATAGTTGGTGTTTTGGTAATATAAGTATTATTTGATTAAAAGGAGAGTTTTTATGGATTCTAGAGTTTCTATTCAGGTTCAAAAAATTTTAAATGAATATACTACCCTATTTCAAAATAAAATACCGGATACGCTTGAAGGGTTCTATTTACATGGCTCAATTGCTCTTAACGCTTACATAAACGGTTCTAGTGATATCGACTTTATTGCAGTTGTTAATAGATCCTTAACCGAAGAAGATGCGAAAGTAATATCGGCTCTTCACAAAGAATTAAATCGAAAATACAAGAATACAGGGATGGATGGATGTTATTTACTTGTTGAGGATATTGGCAAGAAACAGAGTGAGGTAAATGGTTGTTTAAACGTCAACGAAGGTAAAACAAATTGGAGTAATGATCATATTAACCCAATTACTTGGTGGATATTAAAAAATAAAGGGATTACCATTTTAGGGGCAGATGTAGCTACATATAACTTCAGTGTAGATGAAAGAGTGCTTGATGATTATGTTTTAGAAAATATGAACAGTTATTGGTCGAGTAGATTGGAAAAAATTAAAAAATATAAAGCATTTTTAATACCAAAAAATTTAGTTGATTCAGAAGTAGAGTGGTCAATAACAGGGGTTTTACGGCAATTTTATACACTGCAAGAACATGATATTGTTTCGAAAGTTGATGCTTGTAAATATGCAACACATCATTTACCAGAAGAATATCACAATATTATTAACGAAGCCATCAGTATTCGAGAAGGTTCTAATAAACGCTATTGTAATTCGAAAAAACAACGCATTGATGACACTATTCAATGTATGGATTATATACTTAAGCAATGTAATAGTGTTAAAAACTAATGAAATGTGGTTATCACCACATGTTTTGGTGATGAGATTGAAATGTTCTGATTTGCCTATTATTACTTTTTGTGGAAAATATGATAATATTAATTCTTAAATGACAATTTCATTTTAGGGGGTAGATATTATGAACAAAAATTATGTTAGCACCGTGATAAACAAAAAGGGGAAATCGTCTAACTAAAAAATAATTATATAGCGTTTCCTCAAATTGAAAGGGGAAAATTTTTTGAATCAAGCACTACTTATTATTGATGCTCAGCAAGAATTAATGGATGGTAATGAGAAAGAAAGGGCTGTTTTTAAGAAGGAACAGCTTATTAGAAATATAAATTTAGTCATTGACAAAGCAAGAAGAGCCAATGTTCCAGTCGTCTTTGTAAGGGATCTTGATGTTGCTGAAGGTAAAGGGACAGGGTTCGGTATTCATAATGGCATTAGCGTACCTAAGGAAGCGAAGATTTTCGATAAAAAAGCAACGAATTGTTTCCATGGGACTGAACTTTTAACTCATTTACAAAGTCATGACATTAAACATGTTGTTGTGATGGGCTGTTCGACGCAGTACTGTATCGATAGTGCAGTAAGAACTGCAACTATTAGCGGTTTGGATGTCACGTTAGTTGGTGATGGGCATTCAACAACGGACAGTGATGTTTTAAGTGCAGAACAAATTATCAAGCATCATAATAATACACTTCATGGTCATTACAATGTCGAACACTTTTCTGTTGTTAGAAATTCTGAAGAAGACTTGTTTCAACCTACACATGATTCGTATCGATAAAAAAGAACATTCAAGGGCACTCAGATAAAATTAAATATACATTGATCCCTTCGGACTTGATAAGAAAAGCTTATATCTAAGTAATAAAAGATATAAGCTCTTTTTTATGGTCTGTACGTAGAAATTGTTACTTCTTAATTCCTTTTCTTATTCCACAAACAGAGGATAGTGCAATAAGGAATGAGGGAATTATAGTTGTGTTATGATGATTCTATATAAAATAATTTATTTAGGGGTTTTCTACATAATGTTTAAATTGAACACCATTAAAAAATTCTAAACTTCGTTTCAGCTATGTCTTTCAAATGATTATCAACTATTATGTCATACAATGGGCGGAAAGACGATTGTTTATAACACTATTTCTTGGGAGAAAGTGGTGGAGATTCCTAAACCTAAAAATCCTGGTGAGATAAAATTCTCTGCTGATGATAAATATCTATTTATTAAAAGAACTACTGGTACGGTGTATGTTTATGAAACGACTGAATTTAGTTTAGTTGCTATATTTCAATCGAATAAAGCTATACATCTGACTGAAGGGAATTTTGCTTTAACTACTAACCCCTTTATTATTCTTGATGAAATAAGAATAAAAGCAGATATTCAATTAGCTTCTATCAATACAGAAAATGGAGAAATTAATATCTTGACTAATTTCGAAGAGCCTATCAGATATATGAGTTACCATCATCATATACAAAGTGAAAATGCGCATCTATTTACAATAGCTTTTGAAAATGAACTATATCATGAACTTAAAAAACTAAAAGTCACTGAAAAAAATGGTACATTTTATACTTCATTGATTTGCTTTCCAGACGAGCTTTTTTGGGATACATTGATTTATAACCCAGTTTATCGGGTATATATTTTAGTGGAAAAAAATAACTTAATCATAGTGAATGCGGAATTCAATAAAATATTGATGAGAAAAAATCTATTAAAGGATGAAAAATTAGATGATATCGGGTACTTCACACACATCCATCTGTCTGATAATGGCTTATTCATTGTATTAGCTTATAGTAAAAAGGTTCTGATTGTACGTTCTGAGGATTTACAGGTTATTTTAGTTGAAACATTTTCTTATGCTTGTTTCGCAGAATTTAGTAAAAATGATGAATTACTACTTATAGGTACTTGGAACAATGGTTATGTTTTAGAAACTAATCTGAAATAATATGTTACTGATTGCGCCGAAATATGTTACTAATTTTAAGCAATTGTTTATCTATACTATTAATATAATGATTATTATGTGAAACATTACACTTAAACAAACAGGTGGTTTAGTTGAACAAAAGAGACAGTACAAGAGCTGTCTCTTTTCAGCCGTTAACAATGTTTCTTTTTACTAGAGTTTATTAGAATGGAACTTCATCGTTCGATATATTAATTTGTTCGTTTCCAAATGGGTCATTTGCTAGTTTTCCAAGTAAGATTGCATTATCTTTTTTAGTTTTTGGTTTTCCACTTCTATTGTGGCTAATCTTCGTTTCAGTGATAACTTATTTCTATTGAGTGTTTCTGTAATGGGTTCTTCCTTTTTTATCAACGATTTCCCTGAAAAGATACTTTTGTTCATTCGATTTAGTAGAGGGTAAGTCTTTGACTCGATATTTCTGACGCAAAATAGCTCTTTCACTTCAAAACTTCTTCCTGTGGTCCTTAAAATTAAGTCCTAATAAGCGGGTGATATGATTGGTGTATCCTCTCCATCTTTTAAGTTATCGTCCCATTGCACCTTAATGTAAAGTGGAATAGGTTTTGGTAAGGTTTCGCTTTATTTTCTATTTGAAATGCATTCATTTAATTTACAAATTGCATTCAGTATGTTTAATATATATTAAACATACTAAACGATACGAGGTGTACTATGAAAGGCATACTATTAAACGACGAGCAAAAGGTATTAATTGAGGATTTTGGTACTTATATTGAGTCCACAGGTGGTGCAAGGTCACTAGGTAAAATATGGGGATATTTGTTGATATCAGGTGCTCCCAAATCACTTGACGACATGGTGAATGACTTGCAAATAAGCAAAGGTATGGCATCATTGTCCGTTAGACAAGGTGTTCAGATTTCTTTATTTCGTAAAGTAGGGATTCCCGGTAGCAAGCGAGATTTTTATCAGTTGCATTCAGATGCATGGACATCGACTTTGCATACGAGCATTGCCCAAGGTGCAATGATGGCACAATATTTGCGTAGAGCAAAAAAATTAGTTCTTGGGGAGCAAGCTGTATCAACCATCGATGAGAGTATCGAGTTTTTTGAATTTGTGATCCAACAGACGGAGCAAATTTTAGTTCAGTGGGAAGAGAGAAAGGGTAGTAATACAAAGTAGGAGGAGTCTTTATGCCAAAAGTTAATGTGAACAGTATCACAATCCATTACGAAATCAAAGGTCAAGGGACGCCCATTTTGTTTTTACACGGGAGCGGAGCATCATGGAAGATGTGGGAACCTCAATTTGAAGCATTCTCTTCACGCTATCAAATGCTTATGCCAGATTATAGAGGACATGGTGATACGACAAAGGAATTCCCGAATAATAAATATGATCATCATATTATTGTGGAGGATATAAAATGTTTTTTAGATGTACTTGGAATTAGCAAAATTCATGTAATCGGTGTATCGCAAGGCGGTCAATTGTCTACTCTACTTGCAATGAAATACCCAACATACGTAGATAAGCTCGTGGTCTCTAATAGTTATAGTGAGATGCCCACAATTGCTGCAGGCTGGGTACTGTCGATTTCAAATTTTATATTTAGTCTGCTTCCATACAGTACAATAATAAATATTATGATGAAATTTTATAAGGAGGATCTCTATACACAACGGATATTAAGAGAGTCATTTTCGATTGATAAGAAGATGCTGCTTGCAATGAAAAAAGCACCATTTCCAACTCATACTGATCAATTGCATAGAATAAAGTCAAGTACGCTTGTAATGGGTGGCGAAGGAAAAGTTATAACAGGCGTTGATGAAGGGAAAGGATCCCGAACTATTTTTAACCATATTCAAAATGCAAAACTAGCATTATTCAGAAATGCATTCGACCCATTAAGTACGATGCGCCGAGATATTTTTAATGAAATGATTATTGATTTTCTAGAGGATAAGCCTTTGAAGCAATATAAGGATGTAACTATTATTAGTAAATAAATTATAAATGGAAAGGGTGGTTTGTATGACTATATATATTGCACTACTTAGAGGAATTAATGTAGGCGGGCACAATAAAATAATCATGGCAGAATTAAGAAGTTCTCTTGAGTATCTAGGATTACATAATGTAAAGACTTATATCCAAAGTGGAAACATCCTTTTTGAATCAGACGAAACTGAAGAACTTTTGCAAACGAAAATTCACGATAAAATTAAAGAGGATTTTGGGATCTCTAGTGTTGTTGTCATTAGGACAGCAGAGGAAATACAGCAGATCGTAAATCAATCCCCTTTTTCAGATCAGGACATTTCAGAAGCGGAGCAATCATGTAAGGGGGAATGCTTGCATGTTGCTTTGTTACCGGCAACTCCTTCGAAGGTCAATAGTGACCAGTTTTTATCCTATTCAAATGAAAGAGAACTTAGTGTAATTGATGGAAGAAATGTGTATCTTTTATTTCATGACAGCATTCGAAACTCCAAACTCGCTAATAATTTGAAAAAGCTTGAGATTCCAGCAACTGTCCGTAATTGGAAAACGCTCATGAAGCTTTCGAGTATGGTCGAAGAGCTCAAACATTAAAAAAAGTAAATACAAGAAAAAAACTATGATGGTAAGATGGCTACAACGCATAGATTTAATATTCCATTTGCTAAATTTAGGGACTTAAAAAATGTTAGGTCAATTGACTTTTTTATATTTTTCCTATATACTAGAAAAAAATGAAGGAAGAGGGTGATGGGTGATGACAAACAAACGTATAAACAAGTTCTTGCCATTCAGTTTGTCCAATTTCCCTCACTGTTTGTGTACGTTGTAAACTAGACGTATACTCTCTTAAACGTGGATGAAACCTTGTGACTGCTGAAGGGCAGAACACGAGGTTTTTTATTATGTACAAAAAACGTATAAGGGAGCATATTATGTATGATTTATGAGGTAAAAGGGCCAGTAATAGAACACGTAACTAAGATATTTGAAAGTGTAGAGGATACATTAGTTCAGTCGTATTTACAAGGGCATATAGGAACTGCTTATGTTGATAGTTTAGAAAATCCGAAGGTAGCTCAAATTATTGTAGGTATATTTGTTTTTTATGCAGGAGATGCAGGTGTACCAGGTACCAAGGAATTATTACACAATTTACCGGACTATCCATTAGTTATTGTAAATACGGATGAATGGAAAAATAGTATTGAGCTTGAATACAAAGAACAGGCACATAAATTTAAGCGCTATCGATTTAATAGAGACAAGACCCATTTTAATCATGAGAAATTAACACAATTGATTAATGATTTACCAGAAGAATATAAGCTACAAAAAATAAATGCCACAATTATCAATAACTCTTCATTTTCAACACTTTCTGAAGATTTTTTCAGTCAGTTTGAGTCACATGATGACTTTTTGGCGCGTGGAATTGGCTATTGTGTTACGTGTAAAGATGTTCCAGTTTGCGGTGCAACTTCTTTTAGTATATACGATGCTGGCATTGAAATTGAAATTGCAACTGACGAAAGACACCAGCGTAAAGGTTTAGCGGCGGCAACAGCTGCATCGCTAATTTTAGACTGTTTAGAGCAACGAATTTACCCGAACTGGGATGGGGCAAATTCTCCGTCAGTTAAGTTAGCTGAAAAGTTAGGTTATGTGTTGAAGGAAGAGTACGATACGTATTTTATAGAAAAATAAGTGCTATAAAATATCCATCTAAAAGGCTGAAGGTTGAAAGTAATGAGTAAAAATGCATTGTGACTTGAAAGCTAAATGAATAGAAGGCACTCTCGATGTCATTTGTCGTAGTAAAACAAATATACATTATAAGACCAAAAAATAGAGAATTTCATGATTTGTTCAGAATTTGTTGAGAATGATGTGGTAACCTAGTTATGTCATGGTTAACAAATGAACACGCATAAAAACGGCTAGGTATTCACAAATCTTTTGTGAGCCTAGCTTTTTTTGATGAATGGAGCTTTAAAAAGCTGTATTGCTGTAACCATTTGGAAATAGTTTTCTAAAAGGGTTTCATAGAGTAAATAAAGAGTATCTTGACAAATTATGTTTTTTAATTTAAATTAAATATGTTTAAAAATTTAAACATAGGGATGGGAATTATGGAGAATTTTAATTGCAATAACAAAGAACAAGTTTTAGAAAAATTTAAATTATCAACCCCCATTTTCCAAGCACTTGGTGATGAAAATCGTCAACAAATTATCATGCTATTACTCACACATGATAGCCTGAATGTAAATCAATTAACAGAAAGAATAGAGCTTTCTAGACCAGCCGTTTCCCATCATTTGAAAATTTTAAGACAAGCAGGTTTAGTTACTTTTAACCGAAATGGGAATGAAAAATATTATTCATTGAGTTCTAACGAGTTTCTAAAACAAATCAAAGAGCTAATTCAAACTATTGAGCAAAGCTATTGATTTGTTCTTTTTTACAAAACAATGTTCGTATGTTTAAAAACTTAAACACACAAATGTTATTCGAATGTTTAGGAGGATTTAAATCATGGGGAATAAGAACAAAAATCAATCGAGAAATATGTATTTATTAATGCTGCTCGTTCCTTTGTTTTGGGGTGGGGCCTTCGCGACAGCGAAGCATGTCATTACGGAAGTTCCACCACTTGTTGCAGCTACACTACGTTTTGGCATAACAGGAATAATACTCGTTACATTCATAACAATTAAGAAAGAATGGCAGTGGCAAGTAATCAGAAATCAATGGAAAGGCTTATTATTTATTGGCTTTATCGGAATTTTCGGTTACAATGCTCTTTTCTTCACGGCATTGATGTATACTTCAGCAACAAATGGTGCGTTAATTATAGCTGCGATGCCTGCATTCACTATGTTAGGGGCAGTCTTATTAGGTAAAGAAAAATGGAGTAACAAATCTGGAACAGGTTTAGCTTTATCGATGATTGGAGTAATTATTGTTATTGTCAAAGGGTCGCTTTCTGATTTGTTTTCTCTTTCTTTTAACTTAGGAGATATTCTTTTTGTCGGGGCACTTTTATGCGGAGTTATTTATGCATTAATAGGTGAATCAATTCTTAAAGGTATACCAGTAATGCTATCGAATACTATTATGATGTTATCTGGTGCTGTTTTCCTAGCGATTAGCACGGTATTTGAAGGTGGTTGGGATCAAGTAGTTAATATGTCGGTTCAAAGTTGGATTGAAATGTTTTATATGGTCGTTTGTGGGACATTGATCGGCTATGTTATTTTTAACAAAGGTGTAGAGAGCTTAGGAGCTAGTAAAGCAAGCTTGTATTTAAACTTAACGCCTATAGTCGCAACATTACTTGCAGTTATTGCGTACGGCAGCTCAATTACATTGATACAAATCGTTGGGATGGTGATGGTGCTGGTAGGTGTTTATATTGCTACTAATACTCAGGTAAAAGCCTAATAGAGAATACATAATCATTTTGAATTGGGTAAAGAAATTTAAATACTTCTGTCTTAACAAATAACTCGACTCCAAATGCTTTATTCAGAACGACGTGCTATTCAATAAATGTAAACTTTTCAATGTCATAAGGTAAACCCAAGATACCAGGTACTCATTAAATTGAGCCGGGTATTTTTTTATTATATCGTTTCTCTCGCTTTAAAACGAATCAAATTTTCTTTTTCAGATTTTCCAACAAATTAAATCAGCAAAGTTAGAACTGCTTACCAATTGTATTAGTTTATTACAATTAATAATTTTGTAAGGAATGAGTAAGAAAAAAGAGATGATCGATTCGTACAATTAAAGTACATGAAAGGGGGAAATTCTATTACGGATTAAGAGTGCTAAAAGGATATCAATTAATATCAGATACTCTTAAAAAACATAGCTCTTTTGGAAGTATTTCTTAAATAAACGAACGGAGAGAAAATCCATGCTTAAATCGATGGAACTAGGATGGAAAAAATATCGATTATCTAACTATTTTATAGAAATAATCATTTGTTTTGTGGCGGCCTCCTATCCTGTTGAACTTGTGTCGTGGGGATTTAAAGATGGGAGCGGACTAATGCCATTATTGAATATTCTTATCAAAACAACAGTGACTATTATTTTAGCTATACGTTTAATAATTGATAAATACAAGAATAGTTATGGTCTACCAATATTCAACATAATGAGTATTGTTTATATTATCATGCAATAAGGAGAGATGGTTCTATGCTACAATTACTAAAGTTGGAAATGAAGAAATATAACTTAGGTTGGTATGTAAAAGGTGCGATTATTGCAAACATCATTATAACTGCAGTAGTGTGTTTCGTAGTTTATATAGCACAAAGAGAAGGGGATATACCCATTTCAACATATGAAGATGTTTATGTACTAATTGGTGCAAGTGTGAGGGCAACGTTTATTGTGTTTGCCTCTGTATTAATTGCAAAACTAGTTATTGAAGAGTATAAAAACAGAACAATTTTGATTATGTTCACTTATCCGGTTAGTCGTAAGAAATTGATTGCTAGTAAACTGGCCTTGATCGCTTTTTTAACCTTAATGACTATGATGTTGTCAAATATCGTTGTAGCTGGTCTTTTTTCGATCATTAATATTTATTTTCCTTTCGTTCCATTTACAATAACTGCAAACCAGTTTATTGGAGAAGTCATAAACATAGTTCCTTTTGCTATTGCGGCAACAGGAACAAGCTTAATTCCATTGTATTTTGGGATGCGTAACCATTCAGTTCCGGCTACAATTGGTTCATCTTTACTTGTGGTGGCAATTGCTTGTGCTTATAACCCAGAAATATCATTAGTAACCTTCATTCCACTGCAATTAGGACTTGCAGCAATTGGAGTAATTATTGCGTACATAGGTATTCGTAATATTGAAAATGTAGATGCAATGTAATTTAGAGTAAAGTAAAGCAGAATCAAAAGACTATCGAAATCGAAGAGTTTTAGTAATTAATATTGGTGTTTACAATAAAAAATGTAAAGAAAGAAGGCAACAAGAAATGGGAATGATTATAGGTATTATTACAGGGGCAGTTCTGGGTGTGGTTTTATTATTAATTAGCATGATATTATTTTGGATAAGCAAGAGAAGACAAGAAGAGAGTCCCTATGCAATATGGATACTGGCTGCGGGTTTGCTAGCGTTAATTACATCTGGGAGTAATGCTTTAAAGTATCTCTTATAAGGTACTAAATTTTAATGTAGCTAAATGATATTTGACTTTCATTTTGGCTCACGATATTTGTGATACTGAGGGGATTTTTGTAAGACTTTTAAGATTCGAACGGGCTGATGATAAGGAAAACTTATGTATTTATATAAAACATCATAAATTTACTTTATATTCTTTGTTTGATAACGTAAAAGAAAGGAGGCGGTAAGATGAGAATTTTTGATGCACATTTTCACATTATTGATTTTGATTACCCTATTACTGAAAATCAAGGATATGTACCACCTAGCTATGTTGTAGAGGATTACCAAAAAGAAACAGCGACTTATAATATTGTCGGTGGTGCAATTGTTTCAGGTTCTTTTCAAGGATTTGACCAAGCTTATTTAGTGAATGCTTTAGAGAAAATGGAATCTACATATTGTGGAGTTACACAGCTACCATTTGCGGTGACAGATGATAAGATTATGGATTTACATAAAAAAGGTGTTCGCGCACTACGATTCAATGTGAAACGTGGCGGTTCCGAAGATTTAACGAAGCTCGATTACTTTGCGAGACGTGTCTATGATTTAGCTGGTTGGCATAGTGAATTATATATCGATGCAAAAGATTTGCCTGAAATTACATCAACGATTGAAAAATTACCAGCGATTTCAATTGATCATTTAGGGTTATCTGAGGAAGGCTTACCTCATTTGTTGCGCCTAGTAGAAAAAGGTGTACGAGTAAAGGCGACTGGTTTTGGTCGTGTAGAGCTCGATGTAGAACAAGCTTTGAAATCAATTCAAGCTGTTAATCCAGAGGCGTTAATGTTCGGCACAGACTTACCGTCCACACGAGCAAAAAGACCTTTTGCTTATGCAGATATTGAACTAATTCAAGAATTGTTTGATGCAAAGTCAGCTGAGAAAATTCTTTATCAAAACGCGATGGATTTTTATTTCAAGTGAGTTTTTTTCGTATATAAATCGATAATTGCCTTTCACATCAATAGTGAAGGTTTTTATTGTACGATTTGAGAGTAATCGTATTGGTCAACAATCCTTTTTAAGTTAGGTAAGTCCTTTCTTTCATATGTAATTCATTAGGAGGTAGAAATGGCCACTTTATATGATAGATCATATGGTGCTTCAAAAGTAAGTCTTGAATTATTAAATATAGAAAGTGATTCTATTTCAAGTGATATAAAGATTATCCTCAATTGTGGTGCACATCAATTGGATTTTAAATTTCCCGTTCTACGGAGTGACCTTGAAACTTTATCTATACTGATTTTAAATAATTGGGATGAAATTTTAAGGGTCGGTGTATGGGACTCAACGGAACCTGCGTTTTCATTTTCACTCCAGGAGAATAAAAGCGAGCTAGTTGACGAAAAGATTTATCAATTTCAATTTTGGATAGATGCAGGAGAATTTTATTCACATAGATGTACTCGTTCTGGTATTGGTATTACAATCTATCAGGATAGAGAAGCCATTGAACAGTTTGCTTTGCAGGTGAAAAGTGAATTAAACTAAAGTGAAACCGAGTTAACTCATAAAAATTTGAGTACTCGGTTTTCTATTTGTGTGGATTGAACTGCACTACTTGTTATGTGAGCACTTAGTAAATACTTCTAAAAAGGTTGTCAACAGTCTATTGATTAGCGAGTCTAATAGACTTTAACTTCTTTCAGCCATTCCGGACGCAATTATACTGAGACATAAGATTATGCGATCGAGCCAGTTAGTGTAAACGCTGCGCATTCTTATCATCTTTCATAATATCTTCTTTCTTTATATTTGCAATAAATACACCTACTAAAGTAATCAAACCACCTGTTATGGCAGAAAAATGCGGAACTTCACCAAGCCAAATCCATGCGATAAGAAATGCAAAAACAGAGGTTAAATAAAGCGTACTTGTTGCTTCAGCTGCTCCTGTTCGCGAAGTAACATAAGCTAGTGTAAAATAAGGAATGATTGTTGGAAAAATTCCAAGATACAAAATGACTAATGTTGCATTTAACGGGGCATCCATTATTGCTTCACTTAGGCCAGGTGAGAATAGTAACATAAAAATAGTACCTGACCAAATGGCGTACATCGTAAAGGGGATAGCGCCGTATTTTTCTAGATAACGATGTTGAAAAACAAAGTAAATACTTTCTGAAAGAGATGCTATTAAAACGATAATAATCCCAGTATTAAGAGAAAAACTTTCAGTTGTACCTCCTACAGAAATAAATGCTACACCACAAAATCCAACAAGTGAACCAAGCCATCCCCATAGTCCAAGCTTCTCACGATAAAAAAATACAGCTAACAGAGCAGTGAATATTGGAGTTGTGGAAACAAGTAAACTTGCAACCCCAGCACTTATCGTTTGCTCTCCATAATTTAGTGCTACTTGATACACGGTGAAACCTAAAAAGCCAAGTAATAAAATAATGGGGATATCTTTTAACGCAGGCAAAGGAGTTTTTGTAATAACTGCTATGATTATTAAGACGAATGAGCTGACTAATAATCGTAAAAGTGAAATATGCTCAGGTGAATAGGCCGTTAATGCCACTCGAATTCCTGGAAAAGCTGATGCCCATAAAATGATTGTTATGAAATGAGCGGAAATAATCTTAAGATCTAATGTTTTTAACATGAATACACCTCGTTATCCAACCAATTAAATTTATGATTTCAATATTAATAGGATTTTGGTAAAATTTCTCCAACAGGTTAAAATAAAAAAAACCAACCAGTATAGAAAAGAGCGTACATATGAAAAAACCAAAATATCAATTGATTATTGATTTTATAAAAGAAAAAATTGCTAAAGGGGAGTGGGCGATCGGAAGTCCCATACCAAGTCAACGTAATTTGGCAAAACAGTTTGAGGTTAATCGTAGTACAGTCATAACGGCATTAGAGGAACTAATGGCAGATGGGTTACTAGAAGGTAAAGCAGGGAAGGAAACAGTCGTCACCAATAATACTTGGACTTTGATGGGGGCGAAATCCTCGACTAACTGGAATGAAAATGTCACTTTAGGCATTCATAAACCCAGTGTATCTATGGTGCAGGAGATTAACGAAGCGGAATCGAATACGAATCTTATTCAATTGAGTAAAGGGGAGCTATCACCAGAGATGTTCCCTTTAGAAGAGATGAAAGTCATTGTTCAAAAGGTATCGAATCAATTAACCTCTTTTGGCTATGAAGAGCCAAAAGGAAATATAAAATTACGGCAAGCCATTAGTGACTATTTAAAGGTAAGAGGGGTCGAAGCGTCTCCGTCGTCCATTCTCGTTGTTTCTGGTGCGCTCCAAGCTTTACATTTAATTTCAATTGGACTACTAAAAAGAGGTTCTACGGTATTGCTAGAGATGCCGTCCTATCTTTATTCGTTGACTGTTTTTGAGTCTGCGGGTATGGAGTTGCAAGGATTAGCGATGGACAATGGGGGGATTATCATCGATTCAATTTATCCGACGAAGGAAAAAGGAAAAAATATTTTATATACGATTCCAACCTTTCACAATCCAACAGGCGCCTTAATGCAAGAAGAGAGACGAGAGAAATTAATTGCCTATTGTGAAAGAGAGCAGCTGCCAGTTATAGAAGATGATGTGTACCGTGATTTATGGATTGACACCCCACCACCTAAACCACTGAAAGCAATGGACCTTTACGGAAATGTGTTATATGTTGGAAGTTTATCGAAAACCCTTAGTCCAGGATTACGAATTGGTTGGATAGTTGGCTCGGAGTCAGTCATCAATCGATTAGCAGATTTAAAAATGCAATCCGATTATGGATCAAGTACTCTTTCACAACTCGTTGCTGCGGAGTGGTTATCTAGTAATTTCTATGATGATCACCTTGATAAAGTAAGAGAACAACTTAAGGTTCGTAGAAAAGTTGCTTTAGATGCACTGGATAAATATTTGAGTCCTTACGCATCGTGGGACATCCCAAATGGTGGTTTGTTCATATGGGTGAAAATAAAGCCTGAGTTTAAAGTAAAAAGGCTATTTGAGAAAGCATTATCCGACAATATTCTTCTAAATCCCGGTAGCATTTATGCTGAAAAAACAGGACAATTTATACGAATCTCCTATGGGTATGCTTCACTCGATGAAATGAAGGAAGGGATTTTCAAATTAAGTGAAATTATTAAAAACAATAGATCGTAAAAATGGAATGGAGAGGTTAAATGAAAATACTAAACAAATTACCAAAAAGTAACCCAAATTTACATGAAGACTTAATTAACAATGGCTGGATTCCAATGAAAGAACCTAAAAATTTAACTAGTGCTATATTGTTATCTATCCCTTTAATGATTATCGCTTCAATGATCTCTATTGGGGTAATAAATATTTTTTCTAGTATCTCTTTGAGAGATTTTGGATTTACATCTGGTGGAATATCAATAACCATTAACTTAAGCGTTATTTTGGGGATCGTCTTACTATTAATCATTCACGAATTACTTCATTTGATGTTCATTCCTAATTTTATGAAATCAGAAAAAACTTCTGTAGGGCTTACTCTATTCGGGGGTTTTGTCATTACGGAAGAAGAGATATCGAAATCAAGATATATATTCATTACGATTGCACCTTTTATGATACTTTCAATAATTTTCCCACTACTTTTTAGTGCATTTGGACTTTTATCAACGACATTAAAGTTCCTAATCATACTAAACTCATTGGGATCGTCAGTTGATTTACTAAATCTTCTTCTAATAATGAAACAGGTACCGAAAAATGCAACTTTAAAATGTAATGGACCAAACACTTATTGGAAAAGCGCTAAGACTGAACAAGAAGGGTAAAGATAACGAATAAGTCAGTAATAGAAACATTGAAAGAGGAAGAAGAAATGAAATCAACCCGCATGTTTAGTATTTTAAATTTATTAGTTAATCATCAAAAAATCACTGCTTAAGAATTGGCTGAAAAACTTGAAGTGTGTGGGCGCTTTGCTTGGCTGACGCTTCGCTTTCGCACAGAGCAAAGCTTCCTTGGGGCGTCCGTAGCCTCTTCACAATGATTCAAAAAAGTCCTAAAAGCCCTGTTTTATAAAGGCTTTTAGGACTCGCGACTTATAACTTTTTTCCACTAAAGAAAGATGGTTAAGCTAGACCTTTTATATATTTAGTAACATTCCCTAAACAACAACTACCTTGTGGATTGTTTACCTCACAGCCACAACGGTTTTCTTTTATATTTGCACGAATATGTTCTAATGGATTAGGCGTAAGCTCATTTTCAAGATATTGTTTAATTTTTTCTTTAGTCCAATCAAAACAATAACAAACCGGTGTACTTAATGAATCATCCTTTTGATGTACATCTACCTTTATATCAGATAAATGGTACTCCTTATTGCTCGTATCAAAATAAACGATATGACAATCTTTAGTAGCACAAAAATAGTGATTTTCCATAGCGTTTATTGATCCTAATACAGATGGTTTCATCATTGATTTAATAGTTATTAGCTGTACATTTTTAGCTTTATTATTACAAGAGGGACAAATATTAGTGTTTTCATTTTTAAGGCTACTGCAACAATGTTCCATAGTCATTCCACCTCGTATATTTTATTTTCAGCCGCTAAAGGTAAATACCCGGAATTAGTACTTAATACACCTTATTTAAAGTATAAACCATGTACGCAGGTAAAGGGGAACGGAGATTCATTTGCCACATTAGTGAAACATAATATTGTCAAGACAGTGAACACGCAACGAGCTCAGCGTTATAATTCTTTTTTGAAAATAATTAACTGTTATTTTACAATGAAATCAATTCCAAAAGAATAAGCGAATTATTTAGGGCGAACTACATTCTGATTTGTTTAAGGTGATAAATATTATATTTTAGGATTTGAATGGCTCCCTAAAAAATGGGGGAAAAAAAAAGTTTCGGAGCGGTTTCTTCAAGCAAAATTTACTGAAAAAGGTAAAGGGATTACGATTACTACATATGCTATTGATTTATATATAATATCGATTCCTTTAGAAGTGAAAAAATATAATTCACTTTAATTTCTTTTAGCGGGTGTCCAAACCTCCGCTGAAATAGAGGAACTTGGGCTAAGAACGCCACGTCCTTGATTAAAGCAACGAAAAACAAGTTAAAATGGATTAAAACCAGAAATAAAGGCTGTGAAGATATTGATTATTTCACTTATTGTAGCTATGGACAACAATAGGGTTATTGGTAAAGATAATAAGCTACCATGGAAATTGCCAAAAGAATTGCAGTATGTAAAGAAAACTACTTTAGGACATTCGCTTATCATTGGCAGAAAAAACTTTGAATCTATTGGAAGAGCATTACCTAGAAGAAGAAACATTATTTTAACAAGAGATATGAACTATTCTGTTGAAGGCTGCGAAATTGGGCATTCTACTGATGATGTATTTAAAATGTGTGAAGATGAAAAAGAAATTTTCATTTTTGGTGGTGAACAAATTTATAAATTGTTCTTGCCATATGCTAATAAACTGTACGTTACAAGAATTGATTTTGAATTTGAAGGGGATACATTCTTTCCAGAATTAGACTTTGCAAAATGGAATGAAATTTATGTACAAAAAGGGATTACTGATGAAGAAAATCCATACCCTTATTTTTTTCACATTTACGAAAGAGCTGAGTAATTGTTATTGAACTAACGATGTAGTTTAGTGAAATATGGACTTTGATGATAAAATATACTTATCTTAATGCAGAGAGGTATATGGGGAAATGAATATTATGAAATTTGAGGAAGCTGACATTGAAGAAATTGTTTCTTTGTTCTATGAAACAGTTCATTCAATTAATTTAAAAGATTATTCACAAACAGAATTAGATGCTTGGGCACCAAAGGAAGAAAAAGAGTTAAAGATAGATGCTTGGAAGATTTCATTAGGTCAGAACATATCTTATGTCGCAAAAATTAATGATAAAGTAGTAGGCTTTTGTGATATGACGCATAGCGGGCACCTAGATAGACTGTATATTCATAAAGATTTTCAAGGTCAAGGTATAGCTATGGCTTTAGTTGATAAACTAGAAGACGAAGCGAAAAAATTAAATCTATTTAAAATCGAAACAGATGCAAGTATTACAGCTAAACATTTTTTTGAACACAGAGGTTACAATACTATTTGTTCACAAACTGTTGAACGAGAGGGTGTTAAATTGACCAATTTCAAAATGATAAAAAAAGTAGAATCTTAATTTTGTGTTCTTCTTTAACTAATGGGGGCTTTAATTAATTATTCGATTCGCGAAATATTAAACCAAAAAGACAGAGTTCACTGAAACGTTATGTATAATATAGGATCGTAAAGGAAATTGTGGGGAAGAAACCGGAACAAATTGAAGACTTAGGTGATGTGTAAATGTGCCTATTTTCACGCTACACGTAAGCTTAAGAGGTGATTTGTCGATAAGAGCAATCCCCTCTTAAGCTTACGGTGCAGGTAGTTTTAATAAGAGTCTCGTCATAATAATGCGCTTTTACAATTAAGAAATGGTCTATATATACATGGTTTTATTTAGACAGTGCACCAGCCGCGTTTTTCTGCAAAATTCCAAAAAGGCTTATAGCAACTGTGTTCATACGCCTTTACATAATACTTTTTTTATTGTGGTTGAGTTAAACATCGGAATTTTGATTATTATATTTTAAGTTTTTTAACTTAATAATGAATAGAATTATGACTAAAATCATCAGAAATAGACCTAGATAGAGTAGCCCTTTTCCTAAGGGATAATTTATTGCATATTCTTTTTGAAATTCCAATAGCTCTTTACTACTTATAGAATTAATATCTTGTAAAGGGATAAGGATTGTTTGTAATATATATCCAATTACTATTGAACAAAATGATAAAAAAATTATGCTGAAAAGTGTTATCTTATTAAAAATAAATCGCATAATGTCACCTCAATTTTTTCTCTATATCTTTCATAGACGTTTTCATTCAATAAAGGTTGTTCAATACAAAAAAGTTCCCAAAGCAAGGTTCGGGAACTTCTTATTTATAAATGACCTAGACTTGAAGTGGTATTTTTTTTAATTGATTGGTTTTTGTTTTAAAATGCGAAAATAAAAAACATCCAATAATAACAATCAATCCCCCGATCCCTTGCTTCCAAGATATGCTCTCTCCTAAAAATAAAAGCGCTAGAAGTGCAGTGAAAATCGGATTGAAATTAAGGAAAACACCGGATGTTGTAGCCCCTAATTTTTGAATTCCAATGCCCCAAAGTACCATACAAACGACAGTGGAAATAAACCCTGTATATAAAAGCGATAGTATAAAAGAATGATTAACATTAGAAACGGTAAAATCCCTAAGGTTAAATGGCAATAGGATAAGAAGTCCAAATATTCCTGAATACAAAGTTGACATTAGTGGCGAGGTAGTTTTCATTGCCCATTTATTACAAACAGAATAAATTCCCCATACACATACAGCTGCAAGCATCCATAAATCACCCAAATTAAAATGGAAAGACAATAATTGGCTGATATTGCCCTTCGAAAGTACGAGTAGAACACCGAACAACGAAAGTAGCATTGAAAGTGCTTGAAGTATATTCATCTTTTCCTTTAGAAAAACAATTGAAAAAATCGCAATTGAAATTGTATTTAAAGTTGAAATAAAGCCAACATTCGTCGACGTAGTTCTTTCCAATGCTAAAAATTGAAAGATATTGAATAATACCACACCTGTAACGCCCATTAACAATAAAGGTAGGAGGGCATTTCGAGAGGGAAGCAATCTTTTTTCTTTCCACCATACCATTGGAAGAAGCGCAGCGACGGCAATGAGCCATCTTAAGCTCGTCAATGTTAACGGAGATGCATGATCAACAAGGGATTTGGCAACTACAAAATTGCCTCCCCAAAGTAAACTAGTTAAAAGCATTAATAAAACATAAACATTTGGCAAATCACGATCTCTCCTTTGATTATCGTATGTATAATTGATTTTTTAGATAAAAGAATAATAACATTTTTACCTTTTTAACTGTATAATATTTTGTGTGATGAACTAAAAACAAAATAACAATAAGAATAACTGGTTTTCTCAGAATATAATTAGTAATCGGTGCCGAATGAAGCTGAAATTTCGAATATAAAAAAGCCCAGTGGTGATATGTCAACCATAAAAAACATCGGAATTGGAAATTCTTAAGCTACCAAGCATCTAAAAAACTGTTTTTAAGCGTACTCAA
>NZ_JBIWFQ010000011.1:0-41258 GCF_044763105.1 Lysinibacillus sp. NPDC096212
TTGTTTCTCGACAATTCAAGTATATATAAATCGGTGAATCTGTGCTTTTTTTATGCGTGGAATTATGTGAATACCCCAACAAATATTATAGAACCGAAAAAAAAGAGTTGTCTCAGCACTTGAGACAACTCTTTTTTCATTATTTGAATGTTGATCCGATAAAATCACGGAACAATGGCTGTGGACGGTTTGGACGTGATACCAATTCAGGATGGAATTGACATGCTACGAAGAAATTATTTTCTGGTAACTCGATAATTTCCACTAATTTACCGTCAGGGCTTGTACCTGAGAAGACAAGACCTTCAGCTTCCATCGCTTCACGATATTCATTGTTAAATTCATAACGATGGCGGTGACGTTCATAAACAAGTTCTTGACCATAAGCTTGGATTGCCTTTGAGCCTTCTTTTAACTTACATGGATATAAACCTAAACGTAATGTACCACCGATGTCTACACTGTCGTTTTGATCTGGTAGGAAATCGATAATAGGATATTGCGTTTTTGGATCAAGCTCTGTAGAATGCGCTCCTTGTAAACCAAGTACGTTACGAGCAAATTCTACTGTTGCAAGTTGCATACCTAGGCAAATACCTAAGAATGGTACATTATTTTCACGAGCATATTGCGTCGCTAAAATTTTACCTTCAACTCCACGATCACCGAAGCCACCTGGAACTAAAATTGCATCAGCACCTTTTAATAATGAAACAACATTGTCAGCATCCACATGTTCTGCATTGATCCAATCAATCTCAATATCAGAATTAAATGCATAGCCTGCATGCTTTAATGCCTCTACAACAGAAATGTAAGCATCTTGTAGTTCTACATATTTACCTACTAATGCTACTTTTCGTTTATTTGGTAAGCTCTTCACTTTTGCTACAAGCTCGCGCCATTCTTCCATATCTGCCTCTGGTGCTTCAATGCCAAAATGGTCAAGCACGATATCATCAATATCTTGTGCATGAAGGTTTAGTGGTACTTCATATAAATGTTCTGCATCGCGAGATTCAATAATTTCGTGTGGCTGAACATCACAGAATAAAGCTAATTTTTCTTTCATATCCTGAGGCACTTCTTGCTCTGTGCGTACAACGATAATATTTGGTTGAATACCTAAAGAACGTAATTCTTTTACAGAATGCTGAGTTGGTTTTGTTTTTAGCTCACCTGCAGCTTTAATATAAGGAATAAGCGTACAGTGAACATACATCACATTGTTATGACCTAAATTCGTTTTCATTTGACGAATTGCTTCAAGGAATGGCAATGACTCAATATCTCCAACTGTTCCGCCTACTTCTGTAATAACTACGTCTGCATTAGTTTCGCGACCAGCTCGTTGAATACGATCTTTGATCTCATTTGTAATGTGAGGAATTACTTGTACTGTTCCACCGTTGTATTCACCGCGGCGTTCTTTTTGTAATACAGATTGATAAACACGTCCTGATGTTACTGTAGAATGTTTTCCTAGGTTAATATCAATGAAACGTTCGTAGTGACCTAAGTCTAAGTCAGCTTCTGCGCCATCATCTGTTACGAAAACCTCACCATGTTGATAAGGACTCATTGTACCTGGGTCAATATTGATATATGGGTCAAATTTTTGAATCGTTACTTCTAATCCGCGATTTTTTAATAAACGACCTAGAGATGCTGCTACAATCCCTTTTCCAAGTGAAGAAACAACCCCACCTGTTACAAAAATATACTTCGTCATGAAAAAATTCCTCCTTTTGTTGTTCTAGAAATTACTAGTAAGAAAAGTGCATTCACGTCCTAAGCTAAGTAATCTTGAGCATTAATGCAAATGTCTCTACGGCCTAAGAAATTGATATTTCTTATCCCTAAAATAAGAAAAGCCGAGAATGCCTACAAAATTGTAGTCGATTCGAAGCTGTAATCGTTTCTATCTCTTTTCTACTTTCCTTTTAAAAAATCCATCCTAACATATACTCAGTCACCGATTAATATACATCATGAATAATTTAGAGCATTTATATTCATTCCGTAGCTATAAACATGGGAGAACTTGACTGAATATAGTTAAAAAAATAAAAAAACGCTCCTCCTGCATAGGTTTGCAGGGGAAGCGTATTACATACACGGTCTTTCTCCTTTAATTAAGGAGCCCAAGTAAAAGATTAAACGGAACCGCGATAGAAGTCAAGATTTTTTACTACACGGATAAAAGAAAGAAAATTTCAAAGAGTAATTATCATCAATTATGCCTCAGCATAATTGCATCCGGAATCGGCTTATTTCAGCGGTTGTTTGCTGAAATAAGTTAGATTTCGTCCTCTTCTTCAAATTCCTCTTCATCTTCATCAGTAAAGTCCTCGTCGATTTCTTCATCGATTTCCTCTATATCTTCTTCATCAAAATCGATATCTTCTTTATCTTCTTCTTCATCTAGATCATCATCTTCTTCAACGAATTCTTCATAATCTTCATCGAAGTCAATATCTTCTTCCTCTATATCTTCATCTAAATCATCTTCTTCAACGGCAGCTTTAGATTTTTTCTTATGAGTTTTAACAGAAGGAGCTGTTTCTTCTTCAATCTGTTCAACTTTATACCATTCACGTAAGCCCCAGCCAGTTTCCTGATTAAATAAGAAGCGGCCATCTACATTTAAATCTGTGTAAAATTGTAGTAGGCGAGCTTTCATTTCTTCATCACTATAGCCTACAAGCTCTTGAATAATTGTTAATAAGTCATTAAAAGACACTGAGGCACGTTTTTCATTTAAAATTGCATACGCTAAGTTAATTAACGACTCTTCCGTTAATTGTTCTTTTGTCATTTCACGAAAATTCATTCGTGCACTTCCTTTCCCTCATCACATTGGACGTTTTAAAATTTATATAGCTTTATTGTCGGAGCGCAGCAAAAAAGGCCGCACAAAAGTAACTTTCCATATCATAAGCATAATACCCATTATATACAAAGTTTTATCCTCTTTGCTAGCTTCAATTACTGTTTTTTATATCACGCATTTTTTTTATCCCTAAGTAAAACAAATAGAAAGATAATATAAGTAAAGGAACAGCGCCAAATTGCTTATCATACAGGAAAATAACTCCTACCACCAAAGCCAAAATAATGATGTAGTTAATTGTTGATTTCATCATTCTACTGCGCCTCCCCTTTTTTTTACATTTCTTATTATAACGGAAATAAAAAGAAGTGCCTAATCCTAAGACTAGACACTTAAAACTTCACAAACATTTTGCACAAACAAAATACTACGAATTACATATTACGACGATATTGTCCGCCAACCTCATATAAAGCATTTGTGATCTGCCCTAAGCTAGCGACTTTTACGGTTTCCATAAGCTCCGCGAAAATATTACCGTTGTTTACAGCTACTTGTTGTAAACGGGCAAGGGCCGCTTCGTTCTCACCTTCATGTTGCTTCCAGAAGGCATGTAAATTATGAATTTGCGTCTCTTTTTCTTCCGTCGAGGCACGCGCAATTTCCATATTGTTAATTTCATCTTCTGAAGGTGGGTTCGGATTTAAGTATGTGTTCACACCAATGATTGGTAACTCACCTGAATGCTTTAGCATCTCGTAGTGCATGGATTCCTCTTGAATTTTACCACGTTGATATTGTGTTTCCATTGCACCTAGCACGCCACCACGATCATTGATACGATCAAACTCTTCTAGTACCGCTTCTTCTACAAGGTCTGTTAACTCTTCTACGATAAACGCTCCTTGTAATGGATTTTCGTTTTTCGCTAAACCATGTTCCTTCGTAATAATCATTTGAATAGCCATTGCACGACGTACAGATTCTTCCGTAGGCGTTGTAATGGCCTCATCATATGCATTTGTATGCAATGAATTACAGTTATCCTGTAATGCCATTAACGCCTGTAACGTTGTGCGGATATCATTAAAATCAATCTCCTGTGCATGCAAACTGCGTCCAGATGTTTGGATATGATATTTTAATTTTTGTGCTCGTTCATTGGCGCCGTACTTATCACGCATGACAACTGCCCAAATGCGACGGGCTACACGTCCAATAACTGTGTACTCTGGATCAAGTCCGTTAGAGAAGAAGAATGATAGATTTGGCGCAAAGTCGTCAATATTCATTCCTCGGCTTAAATAATATTCCACATACGTGAAGCCATTTGCTAATGTGAAGGCCAATTGTGATATTGGGTTCGCACCAGCTTCAGCAATATGGTAACCAGAAATAGATACTGAGTAATAATTACGAACTTTATGATCGATAAAGTATTGCTGAATATCTCCCATCATTCGTAACGCAAACTCTGTTGAGAAAATACATGTATTTTGCCCTTGGTCTTCTTTTAAAATATCTGCTTGCACGGTTCCACGTACAACCTGTAATGTCTTCTCACGTGTCTCCGTAAATTCTTCAACTGTTAAAGGTCGACCAAGTTCTTCCTCACGTAGTTTCACTTGCTGATCAATAGCCGTATTCATGAACATCGCCAAAATAACCGGTGCCGGACCGTTAATTGTCATTGATACTGAAGTTGATGGTGCACATAAATCAAAACCTGCATAAAGCTTTTTCATATCCTCTAGCGTACAAATAGATACACCCGATTCTCCAACTTTCCCATAAATATCTGGTCGGTAATCAGGATCCTCACCATAAAGCGTTACCGAATCAAATGCTGTTGATAAACGCTTTGCATCATCATCCTTCGATAAATAATGGAATCGTTTATTCGTACGCTCAGGCGTTCCTTCACCAGCAAATTGTCGCTTCGGATCTTCACCTTCACGTTTAAATTGGAATACCCCCGCTGTATAAGGGAATTCACCAGGTACATTTTCTCTATAAACCCAGCGTAAAATTTCACCATAATCTACGAATTTCGGCAAAGCAACTTTAGGTATTTTTGTACCAGAAAGGCTTATTGTCTTTAAAATTGTTCGAATTTCTTTATCACGAACTTTTGTGACAAATTCGTCTCCTGCATACGCTTCTTTTAAAGCATGCCAATTGTCTAATATTCGTTTAGACTCAGCTGTTAATTCATCTCTAACACCTTCCGCTAAAGAAGTGAGAGATGCGATAAGTGCATCATTTGGCGCTTTTTCCTTAACCGCTGCAATAGCTCCCTCTAATTGGTATAGACGACGAGCAAATTCCACCTGTTGCTCTGATTTTTTATGATAGCCACGCACAGTATCTGTCAGTTCTCGTAAATAATAACGACGGTCGTTCGGAATGATAACATCTTGTTTTTGGGTTTTCGCAAATTGCTCATAGCCTGTTTCCCAATTACTACCTGTCTTCGTATTAATGATATTGACTAATGCAGCAAATAAAGCATTCGTTCCTTTATCATTAAATTGACTGGCAATCGTACCGTACACAGGCATATTATCAAGTGATTCATCCCAAAGCTCTCGTGAACGTTGATATTGCTTCTGCACTTGACGTAATGCATCCTCAGAACCTTTGCGTTCAAATTTATTGATAGCGATCACATCCGCAAAATCAATCATGTCAATTTTCTCAAGCTGTGTTGGCGCACCAAACTCACTTGTCATAACATACATAGATAGATCAGTGTATTTTGTAATTTCCGCATCACCCTGACCAATACCACTTGTTTCTACAATGATTAAATCATAACCCGCTACACGCGTTACATCTAGCACATCCCCAATGGAAGCAGTAAGCTCTGTACGAGATCCACGGGTTGCTAAACTACGCATATATACGCGATTATTGAAAATCGCATTCATACGAATTCGGTCACCAAGTAAAGCCCCACCTGTCTTTTGCTTTGTCGGATCGACAGAAAGAATAGCTACGCGTTTATCCGGAAACTCCTTCAAGAAGCGGCGAATTAATTCATCTGTTAAGGAAGATTTACCCGCACCACCTGTTCCAGTAATGCCCAATATAGGCGTCCCTTTTGAGCGTTTGCGAGCTTCCGCTAACATCTTTTTCGTTTCTTCATCATCATTTGACTCAGCAGCAGTTAATAAATTTGCTAAAATTTCAGGTGTTTCTGTGGATAGAGCATCCAGCTTTTCTTGATAGCTACCTATAGCAGTCGGGAAATCAGTTCCTTTAATTTTCTCATTAATCATCCCTTGTAAACCTAAAACACGCCCATCCTCTGGTGAGAAAATCCCTGCAATCCCGTAAGCATGTAGCTCTTTAATTTCACGTGGTAAAATAACACCACCGCCACCACCATAAATTTTAATATGTGGCGCCCCTTTTTCACGCAGCAAATCATACATATATTTAAAGTATTCCATATGCCCGCCTTGATAAGAAGATACCGCAATACCTTGAGCATCCTCTTGAATCGCAGCATTTACGACTTCTTCCACGGAGCGGTTATGTCCTAAATGGATTACCTCTACACCGCTTGATTGTAAAATACGTCGCATAATGTTAACCGAAGCATCATGTCCATCAAAAAGACTCGATGCTGTTACAAAACGTACGTGATTTTTTGGACGATATACTTCTACCTTTGTCATATGAAATCCCCACTTTCTCCCCTTAATGTTCTTTATCGACTCATCATCATAAAGTGTGGTTGATTTCCGTTCCGACTGGGCGCTTTCCTGGGGGCGTCCGATGAGCCGCTTCACTCGCACCGCTCGCTCCAGGGTCTCATCTGTGACGCTGATCCCCAAGGAGTCGCCCAGTCTCCACTTCAATCAACTAATTTACATGACATACATTTTTAACAAATATCATCCCCAACTTTGGTGATGAGCCTCATAAAAAAGCCGGTAATTGCAATGTCGCTCTATGCAATTACCGACAACCCCTTTACGGAACTTATTAGAACCCCTTTATGCCCGAAATAAACAATGTTATTTGCATTTCAATAAATTCGTCAATAGAGTGCTGACGATGGAGCGCCCATTTACGGAATGCCCAGCTTTGTCCAGAAACGACTAAGTTATTTGCCGCCAAGTGAATTTGTTGATCCGTCATCGTTATTTCACCTGACTGCACACAGCGTTGTAGTAATCGCTCAAAAGTACCTACCATTTCAAACTCTTTACTAAATACATAACGTTGTGCTTCTTTTGATAATGATTTAGTTTCCTGATACATGATTGTCAGCTCATCAACCATACTATCAATTTGCAAGAAATACTCTCGAATCATTTCCTTTAACTCTTCTATAGTTCCTGCCTTAATCTCATAACTTGAAAGTCGCTCCATCGCATGGTGATAAATACTATCACATACAAGGTAAAGGACATCTTCCTTAGTACGAATATATTCATATAATGTTCCGATACTAAAGCCTGCAGCTTTTGCGATTTCTCTCGTGGTAGCACGATGAAAACCTTTTTCTTTAAATAATTTAATGGCTCCCTCTATCATTTGTTCTCGACGAATGGCGATGAGATTTTCATCTTTTACCGTTGACTGTACTTGGGGTCTTTTATCTCTTTCTGTCATACGTTATTTTGTCAACATACGAGAGATAACAAGTCGTTGAATCTCTTGTGTACCTTCATAAATTTGTGTGATTTTTGCATCACGCATGAAGCGCTCAACTGGATAATCTTTCGTATAGCCATATCCACCAAAGACTTGAACCGCCTCAGTCGTTACATTCATCGCAGTATCGCCAGCCATTAATTTTGCCATTGCAGATGCCTTACCATAAGGTAGACCATTTGATTCCAACCAGGCCGCTTGGTATGTAAGCAGTCGAGATGCTTCAATTTGAGTTGCCATATCCGCTAGTTTAAAGGAGACACCTTGGTTAGCAGTAATCGGCTTACCAAATTGCACACGCTCTTTACCGTATTCAACAGCTGCATCTAACGCACCTTGTGCAATCCCTACAGCTTGTGCCGCAATACCATTACGTCCTCCATCAAGTGTTGTCATCGCAATTTTGAAGCCTTCTCCCTCAGCTCCAAGCATGTTTTCTTTCGGAACGCGACAGTTATCAAAAATAATTTCAGTTGTAGGAGATGAACGAATTCCTAGTTTTTTCTCCTTCTTTCCTACCGAGAAGCCTTCATAGCCAGCTTCAACGATAAAAGCGGTTGTGCCATGTTTAGCTTCTGGGTCTGTTACTGCAAATACAACATATGTATCTGCTACTCCACCATTGGTAATGAAAATCTTCGAGCCGTTTAAAATATAATCATCGCCATCACGTTTTGCATAAGTTTTCATGCCTCCAGCATCAGAACCTGATCCTGGCTCCGTTAAGCCATATGCACCGATATGTTTACCTTCTGCCATCGGACGAAGATATTTTTGTTTTTGTTCTTCATTACCGAATTTATAGATCGGCCAACCCGCAAGCGAAGTATGTGCTGATAAAGTTACCCCTGTTGACGCACATACACGTGATAATTCTTCTACAGCAATGACATACGCAAGATAATCAAAGCCTGCACCGCCGTATTCTTCTGGCCATGGAATACCTGTTAAGCCTAGCTCCGCCATTTTATCAAAAATTGCACGGTCAAACTCTTCGTTCTCGTCACGTTCAGCTGCTGTTGGTGCTACTTCATTAATAGCAAAATCACGAATCATTTCGCGTAATTGCTCATGCTCTTCTGATAATTGAAAGTTCATTGTCCATTTCCCCTTTTTCGTTAGACTCTGTTAGTGCTATATTGTTGATTTCAATTTTTGATAATGTTTCTGGATTATTGCTTCGAGAAACCGAGCAAATCTTTTTGTTACCTGATCAGTTCTTCGAGGTACCTGAGCGATTCATTGCTTTACCTGATCAGTTCTTCAGGTTACCCGAGCGATTTATTGCTTTACCTGATCAGATTTCCGGGTTACCCGAGCGATTTATTTTAGCAATCGACATCATCCTTGAAAAATCAACATTGTAAAGACCTTATTTAAGTAAATGTTTACTAATGACTAGCTTTTGAATTTCACTTGTACCCTCGTATATTTCTGTCACCTTTGCATCTCGGAAATAACGCTCTACGGGATAGTCTTTTGTATAGCCATAGCCACCAAAAATTTGGATAGCGTCTATTGCTGTTTGCACTGCCGTACGAGAGGCAAAAAGTTTTGCCGTCGAGGCCTCGGCTCCACACGGTAACCCTTTTGTGCGTAAATCCGCTGCCCGATAAACTAATAATTTCGCTGCTTCTACAGCAGTCGCCATATCAGCAAGCTTGAAGCCAACCCCTTGTTGCGCTGCAATAGGCTTTCCAAATTGAACACGTTCTTTGGCATAGGCAGTAGCTGCCTCTAGCGTTGCTTCAGCAATGCCTAGAGCTTGTGCTGCGATTCCAATACGTCCAACATCTAAGTTGGCCATTGCAATTTTAAAGCCTTCCCCTTCCTCCCCAAGAAGGTTCGTAGCTGGAATGCGACAGTTGTCGAATGTTAGTTGAACTGTACGTGAGCCGTGTAGACCCATTTTATGTTCATCTTTCCCTATGATTAAGCCAGGTGTTCCTTTTTCAACTATAAATGCTGAAATACCGCGTGTTTTTTCAGCAGGATTCGTTGAGGCAAAGACAATATAAACATCTGCTTCTCCGCCGTTTGTAATAAACACCTTGGAGCCGTTGATGACATATTCATCTCCATCTCGCACCGCTTTAGATTGTAAAGAGCCAGCGTCAGAACCAGCGCTAGGCTCCGTTAAACAAAATGCCCCTAAATATTCACCTGCAGCAAGCTTTGGAACATAACGTTTCTTTTGTTCATCGTTGCCGAAATAAATAATGGGATTTGTTCCAACCGAAGTATGCACAGATAAAATAACCCCCATTACCGCGCTAACCTTCGACAGTTCATTGATAGCAATTATGTACGATGTAAAATCCATCGCTGAGCCGCCTAATTCCTCAGGCGTCGTGATCCCCATTAAACCTAATTCTCCCATTTGTGCAAGGAGTTCGCGTGGAAACTCTCCTGCCTCCATACGTTCTACCCACGGTTCGATTTTATCCTGAGCGAAATTCCGAACCATATCACGCATCATTATTTGTTCATCTGTAAATTGTAAATACATCTATAATGTCACCCCCGTACGTTGTCCCGTAGCATTACACTTCGTTTGAATCGTCCCATCCCCATAGGATTATTCGTAAACGTAAAAGCCTCTTCCAGATTTTTTACCTAGCCATCCTGCTGCCACATATTTACGAAGCAATGGACAAGGTCTATATTTACTATCACCTAAGCCCTCATGTAAAATCTCCATGATGGATAGACATGTATCAAGACCAATGAAATCTGCTAATGTTAATGGCCCCATCGGATGATTCATTCCGAGCTTCATCACATCATCAATAGCTTCCTTCGATGCTACACCCTCATACAATGCGTAGATCGCTTCATTAATCATTGGTAATAAAATACGATTTGAAATAAAGCCTGGGAAGTCATTTACTTCCACTGGCGTTTTCGATAATTTTACTGTCATTTCTTCAACCGCTTTGTAGACTTCATCACTCGTAGCTAACCCTCTAATAATTTCTACAAGCTTCATAACAGGTACCGGATTCATAAAGTGCATACCAATCACTTGCTCTGGACGATTTGTGACAGCTGCAATTTCCGTAATTGGTAAAGATGATGTATTCGTAGCTAAAATGGCATGTGCCGGTGCAATCTGATCAATTTGCTTAAAGATGGATTGCTTTACTTCCATATTTTCCACTGCTGCCTCGATGATAATATCTACGTCACTAGCATCCTCTAAATCTAGTGACATATTAATACGACCTAGAATGGCCGCCTTCTCATCCTCAGTTTTACGACCCTTTTCGACATCACGTGTCAGGTTTTTCGTAATGACTCCTAAACCACGTTCGAAAAATTCTTGCTTCATGTCGTTCAGTTTGACGTCATAACCAGCTTGTGCACAAACTTGTGCAATGCCGGAGCCCATTTGCCCAGCACCAATAACCATTACTTTTTGAATTCCCATCATTCATGTCCCCCTGTTTTCGGTACTTCAATCATAATCGCATCGCCTTGCCCTCCACCTGAGCAGATAGCAGCAATTCCGATACCACCGCCACGGCGCTTTAATTCATGAGCAAGTGTTAAAATAATGCGTGCTCCAGATGCTCCGATTGGATGACCTAATGCAACTGCACCACCGTTAACATTGACCTTTTCAGCATCTAAATCCGCCAATTGTTTGCTGACAAGTGCTACTGCTGCAAATGCTTCATTGATTTCGATCAAATCAATGTCAGCTAATGATTTCCCCGTCTTTTTCAGTAATTTGTTAATGACAAGCCCTGGTGTTTGCGGGAAGCTCTCTGGCTCAATAGCAATCTCTTCATGGCCGATAATAACTGCAAGTGGCTCTCTGCCTTCACGAGTTGCACGTTCTTCACTCATTACTACTAAGGCACATGCACCATCGTTAACACCAGGTGCATTACCTGCTGTAATTGTTCCATCCTTGTCAAAGGCTGGTTTGAGTTTTGCAAGTACCTCCATTGATGTACCAGCTCTTGGTGCCTCGTCTGTATCGACTTGAAGCGGTTCTCCCTTACGTTGTGGAATTTCCACAGGCACAATTTCTTCAGCAAAGTAACCTTTTTCAATTGCTGCAAGTGCACGTTCATGACTGCGAACTGACCAAGCATCCTGCTCCTCACGGCTTAACGAATATTCTTTCGCCGTTGTATTACCGTAGCTTCCCATATGCGGCCTTGCCTTATTAAAGGCACATGTTAAGCCATCATATAGCATGCCATCCACCATCGTTGAGTCGCCCATGCGTAAGCCAGTTCGACCATTTTGTAAATAATACGGTGCATTGGACATGGACTCCATGCCACCAGCGATCATTACTTCTTCGTCCCCTAATCGAATTAGCTGATCTGCTAGTGTTACAGCACGCATCCCTGACGCACAAACTTTGTTAATCGTTTCTGTTTTTACCGCTATTGGTAAATTTGCTTTGATTGCAGCCTGCCTTGAAGGAATTTGGCCCTGTCCCCCTTGTAAAACGGAGCCTAAAATTACTTCATCCACTTCATCAGGCGAAAGATTCGCTTTCTCAAGTGCCCCTTTTATGGCGATTGCACCTAAATCACTTGCACTTAATGCTGATAGTGAACCTCCAAACTTACCAAATGCAGTTCTTGCTCCTGCTAAAATTACAGCTCTATTCAAGTAAAACACCCCTTTTGTTTTACGTTCTAGAAGAAGTATTAGAGCATCTACGTTGACTGAACGCTCGCTCGACCTCTTGCGATGAAAAATGGGAGTTTATTGATCAACTCCCATCTCCATTTAATCTTATTCTACAAAACAATTATTTATTGTGCAATTTATATTTTTCAGATAACAGAAATATTTCTACAATAACTATCATTTTTCTGCGTTAGCCTCTGTATTCTTGTCTTGTTCGACACTGTCCACTGAAGCTACCACTTCTTCAACCATTACATCCGCTGCTTCTTCAACAGATTCTTCGACAGCTTTCACTTTTTCACCAAATACAGAACGCTCTAATAGTTCTGCAACATCGAATGTACCGATTGAATCCTCAACCTCTTTTGCCTTTGTTCCATCCTCAAGCATTGTTAAGCAGTAAGGACATCCAGAAGAGATAACAGATGCATCAGTTGCTAAAGCTTGTTCTGTTCGTGCTACGTTAATACGGTTGCCGACATGCTCTTCCATCCACATTAAACCGCCACCTGCACCACAGCACATTGCCGTTTCACGATTACGCTCCATTTCCACAAGCTTAACACCTGGGATACCACGTAATATCTCGCGTGGTGCATCATAAACATCGTTATAACGACCTAAATAACAAGAATCGTGGAAAACAATCGTTTCATGAACTTCATAATTTAACGCTAGACGATTTTCTTCAATCAATTGATTCAATAATTCAGTATGGTGGTAGACCTCGCCCTTCCAGCCAAAGTCTTGGTATTCATTTTTAAAGATATTGTATGCGTGCGGGTCAATCGTAACGATTTTCTTCACATCGTTTTTCTCAAATTCATCGATATTTGCTGTTGCCAACTCTTGGAATAAGAACTCATTTCCTAAACGACGAGGAGTGTCCCCTGAGTTTTTCTCTTTATTTCCTAAAATCGCAAACTTCACGCCCGCCTCGTTTAATAAACGACAGAAAGCTAATGCAATTTTTTGCGAGCGGTTATCAAATGCACCCATTGAACCTACCCAGAATAAATATTCCATTTCCTCGCCTGATTTTTTCAGCTCTTTCACTGTTGGAATATGAATTGTTGGATCTAGGTCACGCCAATTTTCTTTTTCTTTACGGTTTAAGCCCCAAGGATTACCTTGACGCTCGATATTTGTCATCGCGCGTTGTGCATCAGGGTTTACTTTCCCTTCAGTCATTGTTAAGTAACGACGTAAATCAATAATTTTATCGACATGTTCGTTCATAACAGGACATTGATCCTCACAGTTACGGCAAGTTGTACATGCCCAAATCTCTGATTCTGTAATAACATCGCCAATTAAAGAAGGATTGTAGATATCTTCAATGACTGCCCCCTCAGCACCAGCTGCCATCGCTAGCTGATTCCCCTTTGTATTAGCAAAGAATTGATAAGGAACCCATGGCTTTTGCTTTGTTACAACAGCACCTGTAAATGTTAAATGATCACGAAGCTTCACGATTAAATCCATCGGTGATAGCATTTTCCCTGTTCCTGCCGCTGGACACATATTTGTACAGCGTCCGCACTCTACACAAGAATATAAATCGAGCATTTGTTTTTGTGTAAAGTCTTGAATACGTCCAACACCAATTGCTGGAATATCCTCTTCATCTTCAGCATTTTCTAATGCTTCAAAGTCGATTGGTGTTAAAGTGCCTGTACGATCCAAACGGTTCATATACACATTAATCAGGCTTACAATCAAGTGGAAATGCTTCGATTGTGGTACATACACTAAGAATGTCAAAAGAGTTAGTAAGTGCACCCACCACATTACAAAGAAAACAACAGCCGCTGCTGATGCTGGTAAGAAACTAAAAATAGCGGCAATGCTAGAAGCAACTGGCTCTGTATAAGTTAGTTCTTCACCATGCCAAATTATTCCCATACCATTTGCAAGTAATGTGGATACCATTAACCCACCAATGAAAATTAGGACAAGACCATTTTTCCAGCCTCGTTTTAGACGTACTAGCTTTTCTACATAGCGTCGGTAAAATGCCCACACAACCGCCACTAAAATCATTAATACTACAAGCTCTTGGAAGAATGTAAACACACTGTAGAAAACGCCAAGCGGTAAATGTGATCCAGGTGCTAACCCCTTCCAAATTAAATCAATGGCACCAAGCTGCACCATCAAAAATCCATAGAAGAACATGACGTGAATTAAACCACTCTTTGGATCTTTTAATAGCTTGTTTTGGCCAAGTACATTGACCATAAGATAACGAACTCGTTCTTTAACACTTTCATCAAACTCAACCTTTTTCCCCAATTGCACAAACTTATAGCGTGTTTTTAACAGATAGAAAAACAATCCTACTGCATAAAGCACAACCACGACTGTTAGAACAATGTTTGCAATTACTAATGGACTCATGGTTGGTCCCCCCTTTAGTCTGTCGTAAGTTTCTCTCTTTGTGGTAAATTTGCTAGCTCATACGTAAATGTACGTCATTCCATCATTATATTCCCATTCTAATAAATGAGTGAGCATTCAGTCAACATAAAACGGAAATATTTCTGATAATTTTATATTCTTACATTTTACAAGAAAAAAAGCCACCCTGAATTTTTCAGAGTGACTATTTTTCTCATTATTTTAAATACAAATATATAACTTCTCACCATAACGTGGGTTGATTTCCGTTCTAATTGAAATTATTCCGATAAAAACTGAAATTGTTCCGATAAAACGAGAAAACATTCCGATAAAAGCTAAAATTGTTCCGATAAAGTGAGATTTTGTTCCGATAAATCTCCAAAGTATTTATATAAAAATGAATTATAGTCGGAACGGAAATCAACCCCATGTATTGCTAACGAGCGTAATTTGTCTATAAATAGCAGACTATTTTTTAAAGACATTGCCGCTTCGAATATACTCAACATCTGCGACATTCAATCTAAAATTAACAACACGTGCTGCTGCAAATAAATAGTCAGATAGACGGTTTAAATATTTTTGTACAATTGTCGGTACGTCTTCGATTTCCTTCATAAGCGTTACCATTTGACGCTCTGCTCGACGTGCTACTGTGCGAGCAATGTGTAATGTTGCAGCTGCTGGTGCACCACCTGGTAGAATAAAGCGCTGTAACGGCGGTGCTTCATCTGACAATGCATCAATACGCGTTTCCAACACTTCAATTGGCTGCTCTGTCAGCTTATAATGACGTTCCTTCATGACGTTAGCAAGGTCGCCACCCGCATCAAAAAGCTCATGTTGAATCGTTTCTAAATCAATTAAAATATCCTTGAATAACTCACGATCTAATTCACTAACTGCCTTACCAATAAAAGAATTTAATTCATCGATGGCCCCATATGTTTCAACGCGTAAGCTATCTTTATCAACGCGTCCACCGATAAGACTTGTTTTCCCTGTATCGCCTGTTTTCGTGTAAAGCTTCATTTCTCTCATCTCCTAGAATTATTTTATCAATTTCGCCTTGGCGTAATTGTTGCTGTCGCTACGTTAGCACTACGCTTTCGCACAGATAAACAATGCGTCCGGATTTTGAATTGTGCCCTCACAATTCATTCCCTTGAAAATCCGTGACATCCGCCGGAGGCATTATCTTCATTCAGCAGAGGTTTCTGCTGAATGAAGATAATTTTCTATTGCCTGCACAGTTGTTTCAAAAATACCTTTACCGATAATCTTACCTACATCAGTAATGGGGCCTCCGTACAGCATTTCTTCCCCTTTTTGTGTAGCTGCTATCAATAAACTATCTGTAGCAGTACCTGTCGCAATTGTACCACTAAGCTCATCACGAATATTTTCCGATTGCAATGCCTTTGTTTTCGCCTCGGTAGCCGTCATCATTGCTTGGAAAAACGCTTCTTCTGATAAACAACCATTAACAATAACCCACGTATTTATTGTACCAATATGTGGTTCATCTTGTCTTTCATGTGTACGAGACACATCAACAGCATTGCCAACTCCGGCCGTAACTGCAACAAGTACGCTGCCAAAGGAAGCTTTAAATTCATTAATAGCTACAAGATTTGTTGGGACAGCTGTTAACATGACGACGGTACTTGTAGATGAAAAATGCTCTTTTAGTAAAAATCCAGCAACCTCTTTCTTTACATCACTAATGACATAATCTATTGGTACAGAGCGATTTAACAGACAATCATACCAACCGATACCCGGATTATGGACAGCTGAGGACACTGTTTTTAACGGAAACTCTGATTGAAGCTTAATATAACGATCTGTAATAGTGAAATTTTCTTTTGTAATGACAGCACGCTGCTGATGTTCAACTGAGGCTGGCATCATTGTAATTTGAGGCTTTGGAATTTCTGGATGTGCATAAGTTGCAACTCTGGCATGATAAACATCTTCGATTTGCGAAGCGATTAATACTTCATGTGGCGCCCCCAATGCTCGCATCCGACCTTCCTCCATTAGTAATAATTCATCACAATAGAGGGAGGCTAAATTCATATCATGTAGTACCATAATAACGGTCAAACCACTTTCAATTGCTTCTTTTCGCACCATATCTAAAATTTGGCGTTGATGAGCAATATCTAGATGGTTCGTTGGTTCATCTAGCAGCAATATTTCCGCGGTTTGTGCAAGAGCTTGAGCTACAAATACCCTTTGCTGTTCACCGCCCGACAAAAATTCCAACGGTGTCTGTTCATAGCGTTTCACACCAGTTTGCATCATGGCATGTTGGACTGCTTGTTCATCGCGATCAGACCAGCTTGAAAAGAAGCCTGTTTGATGTGGATAACGCCCAAGTGATACTGCCTCCCGTACACTGTTTGAAAAGGCATTAGCATGTAATTGTGGAAGCACCGCCATTTTTTTTGCTAATGCACGAGCATTGTAAGAGCTACTATTTTTGCCATCTACTAATATAGTGCCTGCAGTTGCTGGTAGTATGCCACTTATTACTTTTAACAGTGTGGATTTCCCGCTACCATTCGGCCCTAAAATCCCTAGTATTTTGCCTTTTTCAACGGAAAAACTTATATCCTGGACGATCGGTACGTCTTCATAGCCGCCGGAAAGATGTTCAACAACAATCATGCCCGTACCCCCTTGCTTCTACGTTGCTTATAAAAAATATAGGAAAAAACGGGCGCCCCAATAAATGCAGTAATGACACCAATCGGTAGCTCTCTTGGCATAATAATTGTTCGTGCTATTAAATCACAAATAATCAGCAAAGTTGCCCCATTTAAAAATGATAATGGCAATAAATGACGGTGATCAGAACCCCAAACCATTCTCGTCATATGAGGAACAACTAAACCAACAAAGCCAATCGTTCCAGAAACAGCTACCGCAGCTCCCGTCAGCATGGATCCACCCACTAAAATAATATATTTACTGCGCTTAACATTGACACCTAAATGCTGCGCGCGTTCTTCTCCATATAACAGAACATTTAACTCGCGTCTTTGTGTCCAAAGCATAATTGAGCCAATTATGACAAACGGAATAATCATCTGAACATATGGCCAACCACGCATCGATACTGAGCCTAGCAACCATCCGATTACTTGGCGTAGCTCTTCACCAGACAATGCAATCATTAATGAAATCAAAGAACCTAAAAATGAACTAAATATAACCCCTGTTAAAATAAGAGTTTCCATTTTTAGCGAGCGGTCTACTATTCTAGCAAAGCCCATAACAGCTACCATCGTTAATATGGCACCTATCATACTAAAGGTCGGCAATGTAAAATGGCCTACTACAGGTATTGATATACTAAAAAAAATTGTCATAACTGCGCCAACTGATGCACCAGAGGAAACACCTAATGTATAAGGATCAGCCAAAGGATTTTTTAATAAGCCCTGAAAAGCTGCCCCTGCAATTGCAAGTGACGCCCCTACAAGCCCTGCCAGCAGGACTCGGGGTAATCGAATTTTCCATAAAATATTGGCGGCTGTTTCATCAGCCGCCTTATTCCACAACACTTCTAGTGGAATATGAACTGAGCCTATCGCCACACCACACCAGATGCTAATGGTTAGAAGCGTAATTGCTGTTACATAGGCTACAATTGTTTTACTCATTTAAACGCCTCAGGGTAGACAGCTTTTGCTAGTTCCTCAAGACCATCTGCTAATCGAGGACCTTGACGACTTATCATATTTTCATCTACTTGTACTATGGCTTTATTTTTTACGGCAGAGATTGTCTCAAAGCCTGCACGTTGTGGAATTTTCGTTAAAATTTCAGGTACATAATTATATGCCACAACAATGACATCTGGATTTTTCGCGATAATTTTTTCAGCATCGATTTGATACCAGTCATTTACATCTGCTGCCACATTTTCAGCATGAATCATTTCTAGCATTTCATTCATAAATGTACCTTTACCAGCTGTATAAATCTGTGGCTCATCAGACGATTCTACAAAGACTTTCTTTGGCTCAACACCGTCAAGTTTTGTTTCAACTTCTTTAACTTTTGCCTTCATATTTGCAACAATTTTTTTAGCTTCTTCTAGTTTTCCTGTTGCACGACCAAGCTGTTCAATCGTTGTGTAAGTTTCATTAAAGTTTTTTGCATCCGCTACAACAAATACTTTCACACCTACCGCCTCAAGCTGTTCAATGGCTCCTTTTGAATAACTCATACCTGACGCATGCGTAAAAACGATATCTGGCGATAAAGCAATAATTTTTTCAATATTATAATCCATACCGCCAACCTTTTCTTTTTTAGTAACCTCTGGTGGATAATCGTCATTATCGGTCACGCCAACTATTTCATTATTTAAGCCAAGGCTAAATAATATTTCTGTGTTACTCGGAATGAGTGAGACAATTTTTTCAGGAGGTGCCTCTAGCGTAATATCCTTGCCAGTAGCATCCTTTATCGTCATTGGGAATGTAGCTTGATCTACTTTCGCAGTCTCTTGTTGCTCAGAAGATGACGGCTTTTCATTTGTCGCCTCTTTAGTATTACATGCAGCAAGTAAGCCCATAGCTAAAAATGCTGATAACCCTATTTTCCAAATTTTCTTCATGTGAATCCTCCTTAGTCTATTTGTGCTTATAGTTTTTATTGTTTTTCTGATTGATCGATACATTTTAGTTTTTGATCGCCTAACATTGTGGGGTTATCGTCAACATTGCGAACTTCCAGCCAACATTTTGAGCTTATCGCCTAACATTGTGAATTTATCGCCCATGTTTTCAAATTTATCGACATTCATCTTCCAAAACAAATACCCCTCATCATAAAATAATGAGGGGGTCAAATTTGCACAAAAATACATATACAAAATCCACCATCCTATCCTCGTAGGCTACAACGTGTTTTCTATAAAGGCAGGTCTCCTGGCTCGTGCTCCATACGCTTTTTCAAGCCTTCCCGAAATTTTCAGTGGCGCAGATTGAAAAAACTCACACATACAGTGGCGGGACCGCATCGGAATTACACCGATTTCCCTTTTCACTTTACTTAAGTAAAGAACCTTTATAATATTCAGTTGATTGTATTATACATGAAAATGAAAGAAGTCGCCTCCATTCGAGACGACTTCAAAACAAATCAATTATGTCCGGCATACTCTGTGACTTCCGCCGGAGGCTTTTGGTCAAAAAGATGTTTTTGTGCGAAAGCGTAGCGACAGCAACACTCAGTCATTGCCACAGGACGTGGCGTTCTTAGATTGAGTTCCTCTATTTCATCTGGTGTTTGGACACCCGCTGAAACAAGTTATACTATATCTGAAAAATACTGTACCGTTTTCATTGGTGCACCCATTTCTCGTAATGCCCATGTATCCTCCAAATAAATATCTGCTAGCTTCTCATATTTGCCGCCGAATCTTTGTGCCCACTCGACTGCTACCACACTTTCATATAAATGCGCCATTTTCTCTGCGACCTTTTTTGCTTCAAACGTTTTTGTTGCATCATCTAAACGGCTAAATGTTTGCAAAGTTGATTCTAGTTTTGCTAATTGATCCATGACAATTTCAACTAATGGACTGGCAACTAGTTTTTCTAGACGTTCTTCCATGACACGAACAAACATTTCGTGCGCATGAAACTTATCAACTAAACGAATGAGCTCTAAAGCTAAAATATTCGCAGTCCCTTCCCACACAGTAAGTACCTGTGCATCTCTTAATAACCGAGGTGTAACAAAATCTTCAATATAGCCGTTTCCGCCATGTAATTCAATGGCTTCACTAGCATAATGTACAGCTTGCTCTGCCGTTTCTTTTTTCATGATAGCAATATACAAGCGGTTTAAAATAATGTCTTCTTTATTCCCCTGCCCACTAGTTACTTTATCGTAAAGCTGAATAAGATCAAAAACCGTGGCAACTTCTACATGAAGCTTGGCAGCGAATTTCCCTAGTGTATCCTGAATCATAGGATATTGCGTTAAAGGTTTACCAAAGGCATGACGATTTGTCACATAATGCTTCGCCTCTAAATATCCGCGGCGCATAATGCCGATAGAAGCAACCGCATTGCAAATTCTTGATAAATTAAGTGCCTCCAGCATATAATAAATTCCTTTATTCGGATCACCAACAACATATGCTAGCGCACCATCAAATTCCACCTCACCAGAAGGCACTGCTCTAACGCCAAGTTTATCCTTTAAACGCCTAATGCGTAGGTTATTAACTGTGCCATCCTCGTTTCGCCATGGAACGGCAAACAATGTTAAGCCCTTTGAGCCTACCTGAGCCCCTTCCATACGTGCCAATACCATGGTTACTCCACACATTCCTACATTAGATGCAAAATATTTTTCCCCATATAAACGATACTGCTTGCCGTCCTTTCTTGCCTCCACAACATTCGCCCCAACATCAGAGCCACCTTGACGCTCCGTTAAAAATGTAGCCCCTTCATATAGCTCTGTATCTCCTGTTGCACAAACATGTGGTAAAAAGCGCTCCTTCACTTCATCACTCGCATAATGATCAAGTAAATAAGCAGTAGCCATTGTTAAAGTAACAGGACAGTAAAAGCCTGGCTCAGCATGTGATAGTAAATAGCCCTGAGCAAAGCTATACACATAATTGCCCTTCCTACCTAATTGCGGAATATCCTTATGCACATAACCAACAATGCCGGTATTGTACGTCTCTTCAATTGTTCTTTTATAGCCATCATTGACCCAAATCTCTGACACTTCTTCACCATAGGCATTATACCTTTGTAATCGAGGTTCACCCTCTCTATCTGTATGTTTGGCTCTCACATCAATATCTCCAGCACAAAGCTCACCAAAATCTGTTAGCTCACGTGTGGCATATTCCACAAACTCTTTATCTAGCATCATTTCTAAAACTTTATGAAGTGTATCATTATCGTTAAAAAAGTTTGTTGTTTTCATATCTTCCTGCTGTAAAACTTTCATACTATCTCACCTCTTGTCCCTTCAAGGATTGTTTTAGTATTTTGCCTGATGCATTTCGTGGTAACGCTTCCACACGTTCAAAGATGCGTGGAATTTTATATTTAGCAAGATGCTCCTCCAAATAAGCTTTCAGTTCATCCTCGTCAATTTCCGTTTTAGCGGCATAAACGGCCTTCACCGTTTCTCCCCACTCCGGATGCGGTACACCTATTACTGCCACTTCAAAAATCCCCCCATAGCTCAACATACTATCTTCAATTTCTTTCGGATAAATATTCACACCGCCTGACAAAATGACATCCTTTTTACGATCGACAATCTAAATATAGCCGTCCTCATCTAAGCGAGCTAAGTCACCTGTTTTCAGCCAGCCATCTATAAATGCAGCCTTTGTTGCCATATCATCCTTGTAATAGCCCAGCATATTACCCTCACCGAATATCACAATTTCTCCTACTTCACCAACACTGACATCTTCTCCATTGTCGTTAATAATACGCAGCTCCGCCCCAAGTGGTGCACGCCTACCAACGCTCCCTGCCTTCGTTGCATGCTCTTCGCCAAACAATATTGAACCGTTTGGACCAGCCTCTGTTAGGCCATAAACACAAGTTAAGTTTTCTGTTCTGAAAGCTTCTTGTAAATGGCGGACTTCGTTTTGTGATAACGGCGCTCCACCATAAGACCACCATTTCATCGATGATAAATCAGCTGTTTGCAATCTTGGCATTTGAGCGGTTAACAAATACGCGACAGGTGCGCCGAAGAAATGCGTTGTCCGTTCCCGCTCGATTGAATCTATCAATAAATCAGGCGTAAATGTTGGCGTTAGCACATTTGTCGAGCCTACAAATACTCCTGCCATTAAAAATAAATGTAATGGGGCTGAATGCGTCAACGGCATCATAAGAAGAATCCGACTTTCTGGCTTTACTTCCATTTCTACTGCAATCATTTGCGCTACAGTTAAAATATTGCGATAGCTAAACAATACTCCCTTTGGTTTTCCCGTTGTACCCGAGGTATATAAAATCGTAGAAACATCATCTTCATTCAACTGGCAATCAATTGTTTGACTGCTTGCATGTTGAATAAGTGATTCATAGATTAGCCAATCAGCCTGCTCTTGACCTGTTTTGATTTTTAAAGGAACAACCGTGATGTTTTCAACTGCTGCAAAAATCGCCTCATGCACTAGAATAGCTTTAGCATCAGCATGCTGCGCTACATACTCAACCTCTTGCAGCGTAAATTTCGCATTTACTGGAACAACAATAGCTCCAATACGCTGAATAGCAAAATAGCTAACAACAAACTCTACAACATTTGGCATAAAAATGATCACTTTATCGCCTTGCCAGACCCCCTGCTCTAACAAAGCATGACTAAGACGTGTCACTTGCTCATCTAAATCACGATAAGTCACACGTCTGCCCTGACAAACAACAGCTTCACTCATAGGGTACTTTCGCGCATTACGTGCTAACAAATTCGAACTATTCATCATGCATCTCTCCCTTTAAAGTCGCTAATTTTTCTGTAAATATGCCTTGTAATTGCTGTAACTCCTTTTTCATCTGTACAAGCTCTGCAATTTTGCCATCAATTTCTTGCATTTTTTGCTCCCCATATTCGACCGTACGCTCCAACTGCTGAATGCCCGTGCGATCATAATCAAACAGCAATACCATTTCCTTGATCTCCTCAAGTGAAAAACCGTATCGCTTTCCTCGGAAAATAAGCTTAAGCTTCGCTAATTCTTTTTTTGAAAAGGTTCGCTGATTAGTAGATGATCGATTAGGATTAAGCAGCCCAAGTTCCTCATAATAACGAATGGTCCGTGTTGAAACATTAAACTGCTTAGCCACTTCTTGAATCGTCTTCAACATCATCTCCCCCTTCCGTTTTCCATCAGTATACCATTGACGCTAACGTAAACTACAACAAGATTTCTGAATTTTAGAGAAAATACTTACTTTAAGTAGCTGAATCGATTTATTTCGGGTGCTGTTTGTCAGTTTGGCTGTTGTATCCGTCGGGGCGGCTGTTCTTTCCGTCGTTTAGCGGGGCTTTCCGTCGCTTTGGCGATTCATTCCGTCACTTTGACTGTTCTATCCGTCACTTCTGCTTCTATCCGTCGATTCGTCTGTTGCTTCCGTCGCTCTGACGGGGCTTTCCGTCGCTTCGAAGGGCCTATCCGTCGGGTTGGCGAGTTTATCCGCCAAGTCCTTAATATTATGTAAAATTCTATACAAAGTTTTTCAACCCTGACTTTAGTTTTGTTAAATTGTGCAGCTTATGTTGGAATTCGCCGCTAAAAGTGTGAATTGCGCCGCTAACCAAAGGAGGAACGCCGCCAAAACCCGAAATTCCGCCGCTAACCAAGCAAGGAACGCCGCTAAAACCTGAAATTCCGCCGCTAACCACAAGATCAAATCCATTTCAACAGAAAAAACCCCCGGCACATTGTCGTGCCGGGGGCTAGAGAGACTAGTATTACATTTTTTCCGGTGCAGATACGCCGATTAAGCGTAATGCGTTGGCAATTGTTGTACGTACAGCAGTAATAAGGGCTAAGCGAGCTTCTGTTAGCTCTTTATTTGAAGCGTCTAATACTTTTTCAGCGTTATAGAAGCTGTGGAATGCAGCTGCTGTGTCTTGAATATAGTTGGCGATACGGTGTGGTGTACGGTGCTTCGCAGCATCTGCTACCACTTTCGGGAAGTCGCCCACTTTTTTCAGTAAATCAATTTCTTTTTCTGCAGTTAACAGAGTTAAATGATCTGTTGTTGCAGCAAAGCCTTGCTCATTCGCTGAGCGTAAAATTGAAGAAATACGTGCATGCGCATATTGTGCGTAATACACTGGGTTTTCGTTTGATTGAGATACGGCAAGGTCAAGGTCAAAGTCCATGTGAGAATCGCCGGCAGTTTTCACGAAGAAGTAACGTACTGCATCTAAGCCAACCTCTTCTACAAGCTCACGCATTGTAACAGCGTTCCCTGTACGTTTAGACATTTTGAATTTCTCACCGTTTTTATAAAGCTGAACCATTTGGATGATTTCCACTTCAAGCGTATCACGGTCGTAGCCAAGCGCTTGAATAGCAGCCTTCATACGTGGGATATAGCCGTGGTGGTCAGCTCCCCAAATATTAATTAATTTATCGAAGCCACGTACAATTTTATCCTCATGGTATGCGATATCTGGAGTTAGATATGTGAAAGAACCATCGTTTTTAATTAACACGCGGTCTTTATCGTCACCAAATGTTGTTGAACGGAACCAAGTAGCGCCCTCTTCTTCAAATACATGACCATTGGCTTTCAGTTTATCTAACGCTACTTCGATTTTGCCGTTTTCGTATAGTGAAGTTTCTGAATACCACACATTAAAGTTTACACGGAAGTTTGCAAGGTCTGTTTTTAACTTGTCTAATTCTAACGCTAAACCATGTTGACGGAAGAATGCAAAACGTTCTTCATCAGATTTTGCTAAAATTGTATCGCCATGCTCGCCTGCTAGTTTACCAGCGATTTCAATAATATCTTGACCGTGGTAGCCGTCCTCTGGCATTTCAGCATCCATTCCTAAAGCTTGCTTATAACGCGCTTCAAGTGAATAAGCTAAGTTATTAATTTGGTTACCCGCATCGTTAATGTAGTACTCACGAGATACATCGTAACCTGCCATATCTAATACGTTACATAATGAATCCCCTACAGAAGCTCCACGTGCGTGACCTAAATGAAGATCACCTGTTGGATTTGCAGATACGAATTCAACTTGAACTTTTTCACCCGCACCAGCATTAGAACGACCATAATCAGCACCTTGCTCAAGCACTGCTTTTACTACACCTGTTAAGAAATCTTTACGTACAGTAATATTCATGAAACCAGGGCCAGCAATATCGATTTTCTCAATATCAGTGCCTGCTGTGTCAAGATTTTCTAAAATAGCTTCTGCAACCGCACGAGGTGGTTTTTTTGCTAATTTCGTTAATTGCATAGCAATATTTGTTGCATAGTCTCCGTTTGCTTTATCCTTCGGTGTTTCAAGGTGAATATTTAATTCTGTGCCAGCCTCGACTAAGCCAGCTTTTTCAACAGCCTGCGCAATCGCTGCTTTAATGGCTTGTTGTACTTGTTCTACTGCGTTCATCATTGTACCTCCGTAAATGTAATATCTAATTTATAATTGCCAACGGATTGCCCACCCATTAGTAAATCGTACTGTACATGGAAATCTCCGCTTACTGCCTGTTTTGTATACGTCATTTTTTTTGTGTGGATGACGAGTGGCATTGAACCGAATTCACTTTCATAATGACCTATCTGTTGTTCAATTATGTTAAGTGGTAGTCGCATTTTTACTGCTCCAGTACGCATAATTAATGCCTGTTCATTGCCTAGCTTCATAGTTGTGCGGATGGTTTTATCCTCCTGCACCTCTTCATATTTCAAATACATGCTTCCTGCTTTTTCAAGTAGCTGCCCTGTCAGCCACATTTCATAACTTTCAGAATCACCATCAATCGGGCGAATCGTAGAATTGAGCTTAATGTTCACCTGCGATCTTGCTTCGTTCGCCATTATGGACGCTCCCTTTTAATGTTTTTACTATAACCTTTTTATTATAGGATGAATCCTCATATTTTTTCAAGGTAGAAGTAAGTATTCCATCCGATGTGGCAGTAATTTGTTCATTATTTAATGATTGACACAATTCACCTGCAAATCTACAGTTATATTAAATAATCAGAATACTCAATTACTTATATGAAATGAGGGTTGCTGTATGTTAACACTTGAACAAATTCATGCTGCTAAACGAAGAATTTCATCTTATATATATGAAACGCCTATTATTCGATTAAATGGGCTCGATCAATTTTTAGGATGTCACGTCTATATAAAAGCCGAGAATATGCAAAAAACAAACTCCTTTAAGCTTCGAGGGGCTCTCAATAAAATGCTTTCCATGCCGTTAGAACAATTACAAAAAGGCGTAGTCGCTGCATCCTCAGGTAATCATGGCAAAGGTGTTGCCTATGCTGCCAAGCTATTAAATAGTAAGGCGACAATTGTTCTACCAGATTCAGCTCCTACCATTAAGATTGATGGAATACGTGCCTTAGGTGCAGAGATTGTACAATGTAAGCTGGCAGAAAGACATGTACTAACAGAAAAACTCAGTCGTGATCATGGCTTTTGCAACATACATCCTTATGATGATTACGATATTATGGCAGGACAAGGAACAGCAGGTTTGGAAATATTAGCACAGCTTCCTGATGTAGATACTATTGTTGTTCCTATTGGTGGTGGTGGATTAATTAGTGGCGTTGCAACTGCTGTAAAATCTATGGCCCCTCATATTAAAATAATCGGTGTGGAGCCTGCTGTCGTATCGCGTTATAGCAAAAGCTTAAAAGCTGGCGAAAGATTGCTGTTAGCGGACCAAAAATCTTTTGCTGATGCTCTACTAACTTTACAGCCTGGGGAACGGAACTTCCCAATTGTTCAACAGCTTGTCGATGAGGTTGTAAGTGTGGATGAAGTATTAATTCAACGCGGGATAAAAACCTTACTTTCAGAGGGTAAAATTATTGCAGAACCCTCCTCTTCTATCGGCATTGGCGCTGCCCTGCAAGGAGCTTTACCTATTCGTACAAATGAAAAAGTGTGCTTCCTTATTTCAGGAGGAAATGTTGGATTAGAAGCTTTGACATAAGAAAAATAGACAAAAAAAAGCATCTGCTCAAATTTAACGAGTAGATGCTTTTTTGCTTGTCGTGTTTAAACGTAACTCTCAGGATTTTTTAAATTCATAACAGCCTTTTTAGGAAATAAGGCTTTCCAGAAATAAATTGCGAGACCAATTAACACTAGACAATGAATGACATAAATAGAAACAGAAAGAACATTCGGCTCACTATCGGTCAAGAAAGCAATAAAATCGTGCGAAGCGTGCCAGACAATCGGGAAAATAATACTTTTTGTCTTTGCAACAATTTCTGCACAAACTAACCCAAAGAGGAATGCAAAAGCTACTTGTAGTAATGTCAATAAGAAATCTTGACCGGCAAATAAATTTTCAAGATGCCCAATCCCAAACAAAATAGAGGAACCTATAATAGCCGTTTTAAGCCCTTTTGCTGATAAATATTTGAAAATTAGGCCCCGGAAAATAAACTCTTCATAAAAACCAACGGCAATAACAAATAGAAGCAAAATAAATACATATTGCGCAGAAAAACCATCTCGATCTGTAATACCACTAAAGAATGCAATCAACTCAGAAATAACGATAACAGCCATCCATGCCTCTACTTTAAACTTTCTAAATCCGAAATCTTGGAAAGAGAATTTACTTTTTTTCATGATCCAAAGAGTAACTAGTGCACCAACTGCAAAGGCAATAAATCGAATTAAATCTATAGAACTTAAGCTACTTATATTTTTGACAGTTATAATTGCACCAGCTATGAAAGGAAAAACAAGTGCAAGTAAAGTAAATAATATCGATAAAAGAATAGGCGAATTTTTTATTCTCATTTATTTTCTCCATTCAATAATTTTAGTTTAACGCCTTCAAAAACGTCTTTTAAAATACCCTCAATTTCCGAGCTATCTAAATCGCAAGTATTCGTCGCACACATTGTCGCAATACCATGTGTTGTTAACCATATCTCTATAAATAGAGATTTTGCAGAGGCTTGTGTTAATCCTGTTAATTTAGAAATTAGAGTTATAATTCCTTGGTTTTCTACATCATTTACTAATTCCGAAAAGCTCGAGATCTTATATTTATTGGATAGGAATAACAGCTCAAATAACCTTTTTTCTTCGCGAGCAAAGTTAATATAAGCTAATCCCATCCCTAAAAAAGAACTTTCTTGCAAGCCCTGAAACATTCTTTCGTTGTAAAGATTCTCAGCCCTTTCATATATTGCATACTTCAAATCGTCCATACTCGAGAATAATCGAAATATAGGCTTTGTCGAACAGCCTAACTCTTTTGCTAGATCTCTTGCATTCACACTATCAATGCCACTCTTCTTAACCATTTCAAAAGCACAATCCAATAAAATTTCCTCTGTAAACCGCTCTTTTGGTGCCAAAAAAATTTACCTCCTTTCGATAGGTAACGTTTGTTACCTATAATGTAACAGTGTTTTCCTATTAATGTCAATAATGTATTCAAAAAATTTTCCAAAGAAATAAAAAAAGCTCACTTTGAAATGAGCCTCCTTTTTCCCCTCAATAGCTATTGTGATAAACAACGGTATCCTTGGAATGATTATGTTAGTCAAGCTTTAAAAGCAAGTGAGGCTAAAAGCGAGCACATTACGCCTCCCCACTTTTAGCCCCACATTAATCAATTATGCCGAGGCATAATTGCGTCCGGAATCGACTTTGTGCTTACACAAAGAACTCCTTTTCTATTCCGTGACATCCGCTGAAAGAAGTTAAATAAATTGTTTTACCTATCCTAAAATCATTTATCTTTGCAATTTGTTATATTTGCGACTGATGTTTCACTTTCGCAGTATCGGCTATTTAAATCATCGGAAATGACTTCATTATTTTTCTCATTGCTTTCTTGTTTAATTTGATCAATTCTTTTTTTGCCCCAATCATACATCATCTCAACAATTGGTAATAACGTCATCCCTAGTTCTGTCATGGAATATTCGACTTTTGGAGGAACTTCTGGAAACACTTCTCGATGAACAATCCCATCTTCCATCAGTTCACGTAATTGGTTTGTTAATATCTTATGAGATATTTTCGGAAAAAGTCTTTGAAGCTCACTGAAACGATGCGTCCCTTCTACACCTAAATGCCACAAAATCACAACTTTCCATTTCCCGCTAATGATCGATAAGGTAAGTTCTTTTTCACAATGGTAATCGTTATTTATTATTCTCTCTTTTATCTCTTCTCTTAATTTATCTGACATAGAGCTAACTCCCTTTTCATATAAGTAACTTTTAGTAACCTCCGCACCAAAAAGTGCACTCTTCACAATGTATAAAACCGTAGTAAAATGAGGATAGTCTTAAAGACAAATCTTAATCTATTTTTTCGTCTAAATAAAATGATCTTAACTGAAGGAGCAAAAAAACATGCAAACAATCGCAGGGAAAGTGGCGTTGATTACAGGGGCAGGACGTGGAATTGGACGCGCAACAGCAGTAGCTTTTGCACAAGAAGGTATTCACGTAGGTCTTGTTGGACGTACTCTTGAAAATTTACAACAAGTAGCAGAGGAACTTAAGCAGTATGATGTGAAGGTTGCAATCGCTGTGGCAAATGTAGCGGATTTAGATTCTATTACCGCAGCCGTTGAATCTATTCGCGGCGAGCTTGGCGCCATCGATATTTTAGTAAACAATGCCGGCATTTCAAAATTCGGTAACTTCATGGACTTAACGCCTGAAGAATGGACAAATATTATCGATGTTAACGTAAAAGGTGTGTACTACACAACACGCGCTGTATTACCGGAGATGTTAGAGCGCAACACAGGCGACATCATTAATATCTCATCAACAGCTGGTCAAAAAGGTGCACCGATTACAAGCGCATACTCAGCTTCAAAAGCTGCGGTTATCGGACTAAGTGAATCATTAATGCTTGAAGTACGTAAGAAAAACATTCGCGTTACAACATTAACGCCAAGTACAGTTGCTACGGATATGGCAGTTGAGCTTAACTTAACAGATGGCAATCCAGAAAAAGTGATGCAAGCAGAAGATTTAGCAGATTTAATGGTTGCACAGCTAAAACTTCATCCACGTGTTGTATTAAAACATGCTGGACTTTGGTCTACGAACCCTTAATAGAACTATTCGAAATATCAAGGCGCTATCTTTTGGATGGCGTCTTTTTTTATATTGATAAGGAAAATGGGGCTAGCTTATCGCTAACCCCATTCCAACCGCTTCATTTCGAAGCCCTACTTATTTGTAAAATCATTTCTATTAACAAATTAGAAGCTGTATTTGCGACTGACGTTTCACTTTCGTCGCAGAAAGCATTATGAGTGTTTTATTGCTTTATTTTACCCAGCCCAAAATCATTTCTCTTAATAGTTTTGAAGCTGTATTCGCAGTCATTTCTGATGAGTCGTAGATTGGTGCTACTTCAACTAGATCAAAGCCCACTACATTGACGTTACTTGCTGCAATCGCATGGATGGACGCTAGTAATTCTTTTGATGTAATGCCTCCGCAATCTACTGTTCCTGTACCTGGTGCATGCGCTGGGTCAAGTACATCTATATCAATCGTAACGTAAACATTACGTCCCGCTAAAGACGGTAATACTTCTTTTAATGGTTCTAGCACTTCAAATTTCGAAATGTGCATGCCATTTTCCTTTGCCCATTCGAATTCTTCCTTCATACCTGAACGAATACCAAATGAATAGACATTTTTTGGTCCGATATGTTCAGCAATTTTACGAATAGGCGTAGAGTGAGAAAGTGGCTCCCCTTCATATTCTACACGTAAGTCTGTATGTGCATCGAAGTGGATAATTGCTAGGTCATCATATTTTGCAGATACAGCTTTCATAACAGGCCACGATACTAAATGTTCGCCACCCATACCTACTGGAATCTTGCCATCTGCTAAAAGCTTCTCGATATACTTTTCAATTTCATCTAATGAGCGCTGTGCATTGCCGAATGGTAACGGTATATCACCCGCATCAAAATATTTCACTTCATCTAGCTCACGGTCTAAATATGGGCTATATTCTTCTAGCCCAATAGATACTTCACGGATACGTTGCGGTCCAAAGCGTGAGCCCGGACGATAACTAACTGTCCAGTCCATCGGCATGCCATAAATGACCGCCTGAGCATCCTCATATGTAGGATGACTTTTTATAAAAACATTTCCTGAATAAGCTTCATCAAATCTCATTACTCGACCTCCACTATATTAGAAATTACTAAATTCATTTTCACCACTAGAGTTGATATCCGTGCTGGGCGCTTTTCTGGGGCATCCATCTTCACCACTGCAATTCTAACAAAATGTCATTCAAATCCTTCGATGATGAACCTTTTATCATTACTCTATTAAGGACTTACAGGAATGTAATGAAACCTCTATCCTTGTATCCTCGTATACATTATTGGAATGTCTAGCAAAATTCGATTAAACTCTACAATGTGTTATTTTTTGTCGAACACTAGCATTTCAAACAGTACAAAAAAAGTATAGATGTTTTTGAATAAAGTGCAATAGTTTTTACCAATAATTTCGATTAAATATGAATGTTCAGACACATACTATACGCAAGTGTGAGAAAACGAGGTGAAGTCGGATGCAGAGAAAAAGCTATCAACGTAAACAAAAGCGTGTAAAGCGTACGCGTAAAGCACTTACCCTTTTTATCGCCTTTACATCTGCAATTGTAGTAGCATTTATAGCTTTACGCGTCTATGTTCAAGTGGCTGGTGCCCCACCTTTAACCGTACCTAAAGCCTCTATTTTCTTAGATGAAAATGAGAACCAAATTGGGGATCACTTTACGAATGAACGACGTTATTGGGTTGGGCGTGATGAGATGTCCCCCTATTTAGCAAAAGCAGTAGTCGCTGTTGAGGATAAAGATTTTTATAAGCATGGCGGTTTGGATTTTTCTCGTATCGCTGGTGCATTATTAGTGGACCTTAAGGCTGGGGGTAAGGTTCAAGGAGCAAGTACAATTACGCAACAATATGCTCGAAATCTATATCTTTCACATGAAAAATCTTGGACACGAAAATTAAATGAAGCACTGTATGCTTATAGATTAGAAGTTTTTTATAATAAGGATGAAATATTGGAAGGCTACTTAAATACTGTTTACTACGGACATGGGATGTACGGCGTAGAAGCAGCTAGTCGATTTTATTTCGGAAAATCAGCAAAAGACTTAACATTAGCAGAAGCTGCAATGTTAACAGGAATTCCAAAAGGGCCAAGTATTTACTCCCCTATTGTCAATCTAGATAAAGCAACTAATCGCCAACACGTTATTTTAAAACTGATGGCCGATCAAGGTGCTATTACGCAAGATGAAAAAACACGTGCAGAAAGTGAAAAGCTTGTCTTAAAGAATGATAGCTGGGTAGCAGCAAAATCAGTAGCACCATTTTTCCTTGACGTAGCATGGCAAGAGGCTAGTGAAATTTTGAAAGCGAAAAATCTCGACATTAGTGAAGGTGGCTGGACTATCCAAACAACTCTTAATCTAGAACACCAAAAGGCAGCGGAAGAAGCTGTAGCCAAACATATGCCTAATGATGATCTCCAAACTGCTTTTGTAAGTATGAAATCAAAATCAGGCGCCGTTACAGCATTAGTTGGTGGTCGCGACTATGCTACAAGTTCATTTAACCGAGTTACACAGGCAAAACGTCAGCCAGGCTCAACCATTAAACCTATTTTATATGCGGCAGCTTTAGAGAATGGTTATACACCTTTAACCTATTTAAATGTAGGTGAGACAACTTTCACTTATGATCATGGACGTGCCACATATGCACCCAAAAATGTTAATGGCAAATTCGCAAACCATGATATGTCTATGGCCCAAGCTATCGCTATTTCAGATAATATATACGCTGTGAAAACTTTAGAGGAAATTGGATTTAAAGCATTTCATAATATGGCTAATCGCTTCAACGTGAATATCGGTACTAAGGACAATTTATCTATCGCGCTTGGAACGACTGAAACAACATTATATGAAATGACGAATGCTTATAATATTTTAGCATCGCAAGGTAAAAAAACTACGCCTACTACTATTGTTTCTATTAAAAATGCTAATGGCGATATCATCTATGATAATAAAGAAGTTGATAAAGAAGATGAGACTGTTCTCTCAAAAGAAAATACGTATATCTTAACAGAAATGATGACGGGTATTTTCGATCCAGTCTTTAGTGATTATTCTCCTGCTACAGGGATTGGCATTCGCTCTCGCATGACGCATACGTATGCAGCCAAATCTGGCTCTACAAATAGCGATCAGTGGCTAATTGGATTTACACCTAGCTTAACTGCTGGCGTGTGGAACGGCTATGACCAAGGAAAAAATCTAACAGAAAGAGAAGATACTGCATCTACAAAGCAAATTTGGATCGACTTTATGGAGGCTGTCAATAAAGGAACAAAGAACGAAGATTTTGCAAAGCCTAAAAACGTTAAAGGTGCGGTCATCGATATTGAATCAGGTAAGTTAGCAACGGATGCCTGCCCGAAACAACGTCTCGTCTATATGGATGCAAAAGATGTGCCAACTGAAAAATGTTCAAACTTCGATATTCTCGATACAAATACGTGGGGGAAATTCTGGAACATGCTTCCATTCTCCATTTTTAAAGATTAACATGCGGAACCTTTATCAGAGATAGACGTTTTAATTAACGAAGTCTCTCGACAAAGTACAGACATATACGAAAAAGAAAAGCTTTCTCTTCCCCGGAGCCGTGTCCGTGGGAACAGAAAGCTTTTCTTATTTATGGTTCGCGAAGTAGATCAGCATCATGGGGCATTTGGCTTGGGTTTGGGTTGTTCAAATGCCGCATAGTGCTCATCACATTCGCAGAACCAAGTGTCCTAGCTTACTAAAATGTAAGCTCTGCATCAAGTTTACTTCGTTTCAAATCCACTTTCAACCTTATATCGAAGGCGATTGCAAAATGTCACAGATTGTTCAATCATTGCAGGTCTATTAAACAAATAAATCTTGACGCAATTGCTCCTCACTACGTGCCCACAAGTCCGGATTAAGCTCTTCTAGGAAAGAAGCTAACATCTTTTTAGATGGTGCATCCATATGTTCTACAATAATATGACGCTTCATCGATTTATCCATTTTATTCACATGATCAGCTAAAATTTTATAGCCGCGACGTTTTTCACGATTAACTACCATTTCACACGCCGTTACACCTGCATAGTAAGGTCCATCCGCTTTATGGTCTATTGTCACCCAAACCAACCAATACGGTTTCCCACCTTCTGAATCAGCACGATCTGTCGTAAATTTAATACCTCGTTCCACATCACTGCGAGCATGCATAGCACCAATTTCAACTGATGCCGTCCCCTCTTCTATATCGATAATGACTGGCGATACGTTTTCAAGCGAAAGCGAACCGATACCAAATCCCTTATGTCCGTCTGTTGGGTCATTTTTAATAATAGTAAAGCCCATTTTTTGTTTTGCTTTTTCTTCATTTGCCATACTTTAACTACCTCCGTTCTGCTATTATAAAAGTAAAGCATAGTTAAGCGCATTAGCACCGTAATGAACACGACACTGACATTGCGCATATGCCTATATACAAGTAAGAAGTTTATACTTTCTTATAAACTAACTATACAACATTATTCAATAAAGGAGGCAATATTATGCCATACGTAACAGTGAAAATGCTTGAAGGTCGTACAGAGGAACAAAAACGCGCACTAGTAAAAGAAGTAACAGAAGCCGTTTCTCGTACAGTTAATGCGCCACCAGAAAATGTAACAGTCTTCATCGAAGAAATGTCTAAAAACCATTACGGTGTTGCAGGCGTGCGCTTCAGCGATAAATAAAGAGTAGGACGGGTAGAGCATAAAAGCTCTACCCATTTTTAACGTATGGGTATCGGCGTTTTTCGATTTTAGCGGCGATACTTGACCCTTTAGCGGCGATATTTACCGTTTTAGCGGCGGAACTTGACCCTTTAGCGGTGTTATTTACTGTTTTAGCGGCGGAACTTGACCCTTTAGCGGCGACTTTTACTGTTTTAGCGGCGGAACTTGACCTTTAGCGGCGTTATTTACTGTTTTAGCGGCGGAACTTGACCTTTAGCGGCGACTTTTACTGTTTTAGCGGCGGAACTTGACCTTTTTGCGGCGATATTTACCGTTTTAGCGGCGGAACTTGACCCTTTAGCGGCGATATTTACTGTTTTAGCGGCGGAACTTGACCTTTTACCGGCGATTCTCACTTTTTTAGCGGCGGAACAGGATCTGTTGTACCGGCAACTCGTAATTTCAATACTAGGATGTGAACTATGAAATGAATAAATTTAAACTATCACTACTTATTTGTATGCTCATCGTTGGCCTCTTACTTATTTTTATTAACCCCATTCAAAATGCAATCATCGCTCATTTGAGTAAACAACTAAATACAACTGATTACAGTGCAGAAGATATAGAAAAAAACAATAACGCGGATGCCGATTTTGAATTTGAAGCAGTGCAATCTCTATCCATTGCGGAAATTTTAAAAGCTCAAACAACCGCAAATAAAATGCCTGTCATTGGTAGTATCGCTGTTCCTAGTGTTGGTATGAAACTTCCTATCGTCAAAGGAGTTGGTAATGCCTCTCTTGCCGTTGGAGCAGGCACAATGAAGCCTAATCAAAAACTCGGACAAGGAAACTACGCATTAGCAGGTCATTACTTTGAGGAAAAAGATATTTTATTTGGCCCCTTATACAAAGCGAACATCGGAGATACGATTTATTTAACGGATTTAACGAATATTTATGAGTACAAAATAACGATCAAGGAAATCATCGCTGCAACGGATGTTTATGTTATTAATGACATCCTTGATAAAACTATTTTAACCCTCGTGACATGCGCTGATAGAGGTACGAAACGACTTGCCGTACAAGCAGATTTTGTCGAGCAATATCCATTCGACCAAGCACCTGCAAAACTATCAGAAACTTTTTAGCATAAGAAAAGCCCCAAGATTTTATCATCTTGGGGCTTTCTTATTGAAAATTATTTCACTTCTGTATTGCGACGGCGCAATAAGAATAATGCACCTAGAACGAGAGCCACACCAATTAGTGTAAGAGCTGTTTGGTTTGCTCCATTTGTTTGTGGCAGTTTACCTTGTGCCTTTAACTGCGCTTCCATTTCTTTAGCATCTGCTTTGATTTTGTCAATATCAAGAGATTTTGCTACTTCTTCCTGTTCCTCTTTAGATAACTTGTTGTATTTATCGAGGAAATCCTTATATGCATCTAAAGTGTCTTTATTTGCTGTAGAAGGATTGTATGGCTTTAAGTCTTTCCCTTGGTCAATGACTTCTTGTACAGATGGTTTTCCAGGTTTTGTTGGATTTTTTGAATCTGTTTGGTTACCTGAATCACCTGGATTTGTTGATGGTTTTTCAGGATCAACTGGCTTTTCTGGCTCTGGTGTTGGTTTTTCTGGATTAACTGGTTTTTCCGGATCTGGGTTTGGTTTGTTTGGATCAACTGGTTTTTCCGGATCTGGATTTGGTTTGTTTGGATCAACTGGTTTTTCTGGATCTGGATTTGGTTTGTTTGGATCAACTGGTTTTTCCGGATCTGGATTTGGTTTGTTTGGATCAACTGGTTTTTCCGGATCTGGATTTGGTTTGTTTGGATCAACCGGTTTTTCCGGATCTGGATTTGGACCTGGGCCTGGGCCAGGGTTGGGACCTGGATCAGGTTTTGGTTTTACTAATGCAGAACATGTATCTTTTACAGTAAATAAGCCAATTAAACTACTTCCCTCATATACATAGTACGTACCTTGTTTAATAGCTTCGTTTGGCAATACAACCATTCCAACAACACTAGTTATTAGAACTTCACTGTTGTCTACACCTTTAATGATATTACCATTAGCATCTTTTACTGTTATCTTTGCATTCGCATTAGGCGTTCCAAATATAGTTTGTACTGTTAATGTAAATGAAGGACATGCAGGTGCTGCTGATACTTCTGCTTCACACTTAACTGAATATTTAACTGTTATTTGACCAATGAATAGATCGCCTTGGTACACACTATATTCACCAGAAGGAATTTCATTAGGTTGAATTGTAATTTGACCTAAATTATTTGTCGTTTGGTTAGTAGCAATAATTTTTCCTGTTTCTGCATCTTTAATTGTGATATTGCTAACATTAGGGCGTGGATTGCCATTTTCATCCTTCACCGTTAATGTGAATAGTTCACATTTTGGTGCTGGTTGAACTGTTTTTTCACATTCGATATTTGTTTCGAAAGTACCAATTTCTTCACCATTTACTTCAACTGTGTAAACACCTGGTTCTAAATTAGTTAATTTTATAACACCTGTCGTAGTTGTTGTGCTAATAATTTCGATACCGTCAACATCTTTAACAACGATTGTTGAAGTACCATCAGTAATATTATTACCATCAACGTCTTTTACAGTTAATTCAAACTCTTCGCATTTTGGTGCCTGTTTAACAATAAATTCATGCCCACAGTCTTCTGTATACGTTAAAGTTACTGTTCCTAAGAATTGGTTACCTTCGTATACAGTATACTCTCCTGGCTTCACGCCATTATCAGGATTAATTTTGTTTGATTCAAAAACAAACTTACCTGATGCATCAGTTGATACCTTTACTTCTGTAGTATCTGATTTTAATGTTAACTCTTTAATATTTGTACGGATATTTCCTTCTGTATCTTCAACCACGATTGTGAAGTTTTCACACTTAGGTGCTGGTTGAATACTCGCGTTACAGTTTTCACTGTACTCTACAGTAATCGTTTTTAACGTCTCACCATTATAAATAACATCGTACTGACCTGCTTTAACTTGGTCTGGAGTAAAAGTAACTTTACCGTTTTCAACAGTATGATTTTCTGATAACCCCGTCGACTTACTTACTAATGTTACTGTTCCATCCACTAATTTACCGTCAATATCGTATACCGTTAATTCAAACAGTGAACATTTCAATGGACTTTCTGGTATGTTGGCGATTTCAACAATTTGTTTACCTTCAAAAGGAACTGATGTTGCTTTTTTATCTCGATTTAATGTAAAGATTACATCCGGATTTTCAAAACCATCAACTTTTGTTTCTTTTAATGTATATTTACCCTCAGCTAATTTTAATCCGAAGTCTAATACACCGTTTTCATCTGTTTTAGCGCTAATTAATGGTTTATCACCTGTGTATTGACTGTATAAAGTAAATTTAACATCTTTCATTACTTCGCCTGTTGCAGCATTCGTTTTTACAATAACAAATGGTACTTTAACTGTTGATGCTTGGTTACCATACTTAAAATCAGCAATTGACCAACTATCTTTTCCACTTGTTTGACTGCCACCTTGATAGCTTACTTCTACTTCATTTTCAGCATTAGAGCCTGATTCACCTGTAAATACTGTGTCGTATTCTACATAGTATGCTTCAGTTACATTACCTAAATTAAGAGTGAACGTACCATTTTTCATATCTACATTTAATGTATACGCACTTGGATCTAAAAGTGTCTTCTTTTCAGCTGGATTACTTGGCGTTGTTCCAGACAATGCAACTTTATATACTTTAAATGTATCTTCTAAAATCAATTGTTCCGGGTTACCTTCAGCATCTTTACCTACTGTGTCGGTAATGACTACATTTTCTAATTTGGATTGTGCGTAGTTAAATTTAAAATTCCAGTTAGCTACTGCCGAACCTTTTTCTGCTTGAATACCGTTTTTGTTTAAAATTTTGTCTGTATGATTTACATTAACTGTTTTTGACCACGATGCATTATCACCATCAGCGCTTGTTAATGTAGCTGTATTCGTAATACTTACTGGGTTCCCATGTGGGAATATACCATCTGCATCTACTGATTCATACGTCACCTTATAAGGACGATCAATAACATCCCCTAATTCAAGCTTAATTTCGTTCGCTTTACCTGAAGTGTTTGGAATATTTATTGTTTCTGTTCCTGTGAAAACACCACTTGCATTTAATTCACCTTTTTGCACTACAATATTTTGAACTATTTGTGTATCTGGTAATTTATCCTCAAATACAGCATTTTTTAAAGAATTGTAGTTAAAGTTAAATTCAACATCCCAGTAGAAGGTTTTTGTTTCGTAATTATAATGACCTTCTTTTTTACCATTTGCTTTTTGTTCAGTTCGAACCTTTTGTTTATCTGAAGCAGATGAATTTGATAAATTATCATTTGTCATTGTTACTTCATTATTATATTCAATTGTATTTGTTCCAACATGTCGAATATCGTATTCTGTATCATACGTAATTTCGATAGGCTCATTTATCGCTTTGTTTAAAGTAATTGTAAATCCAGTTTTATTATCCTCATTATTGCTTAAAGTGTAATCTTCTTTATTAACTAATTTATTACCTACTTTTACTTCTAAAGTATTTTCTATTAATTTTAGATTTTTATCTGTAAAAGTATCAACAAACTCCGTGCCAGCAGCTAAATTATAACCAGCTTGGTTCGCCACAATCTTCCATGACATTGTTTTATTTTGATAGTCAATACCATTTGCAGATTTGTTTAGTAATAAATTTATTTTATTATAATTAGAATAATCTACTACCGTTGTTGACATATCTGGGCGTATTACTTCATTTTTTACCGTAAAACTCTCAGTTGGATACACACCATCTTTTGGCTTTGTTACATATTTGATAACATATGGTTCTGTTACAGGAGCATTAAATATTAATTTAAAGCCGTTTCCATCTTTCTCCACTTTGTGAGAAATAGCGGCAGGATTATTACCATCTGCCTCAAATACTTGTACCTCTCCAACTAATTCTTGAGTATCAGTCCAGATGTCTGTTAGTACTGCGTTTTCCTGTGAAATATTGCGGTTATTGAAGTTGTACTTAATTGTCCAATATGTTCCTAAATCACTAGCAGTGGGACCTGTATGCGTTTTTGCTAATGGATCACCAAAGCTCACGTTTACTGGTACAGTAGTGGATTCCCCATTATAAGTTGCCTCATTTTTAAAGGTAGCACTTTTAACATTACCTGGGTCACCAACTTCTGTTTGATACGTAATGCGGTAAGCAGTATGCTTTTCATTCGGCAATGCAATTGTCATTTTGTTGTTATCGAAGATTGGAGTCACAGTGACAGGGTCATTAGAGGCTGTTGTTGTGCCATTAGGTGATACATTTAACTTTGTAATTTTTACAGAATCTTGCTTAAATGTATGCGCGCCTTCTAGTGTATCAACAAAATTTGTAGTGCCTGATGCTTCATTAACTCGTAAATCTGTATTAACTTCAACTTCCCAGTCGATAAACTTACTATTTTTTCCACCATTATCTGCTACACCTAATTTGGACACAGGTTTACCGCTCGTTTTAGGTTGGAAATTCAACTTGATGTTTTCAGTGCCAGGTAAATTAATTGTTTCTTCCCATTCCGTATTACCGCTTGCAAAGTTTGCTTCTAAGCTAAAGTACGCACCTGGCTCAAGGGCTACACCCGTTCCGAAACCATCTCTTAACTCATCGTTAAATGTAATGACGATCTCATTTCCAGTTTTTGAAATTGTACCTACCTCACCATAAGCCGTTCCATTCGGGAATGTGATATCTTCAAAAATATCTGGCAAAGTGTACGTTAAAGTTGTACCTGGACCATATTTATGTCCCGCTGCTAGCTCTAAATGAAATTTAAACTCTGCAGATTGTCCATTAGTAACATTAATACTTTCATTTGAACTCACCTTTGTTCCATTCACAGTAAACTCAACATTTTTAATTACATCAACAGACATAGTTGGATCATACGACGGTGGTGTAGTTTCTTCTTCCAAATCTCCATTTGGATTTTCTCCTTCACCACTAATATCATCATTTCCAGGTTCCTGTGGTGTTTCAGG
>NZ_JBIWFQ010000011.1:41357-88726 GCF_044763105.1 Lysinibacillus sp. NPDC096212
GTTGTTCGACTTCACCCGTGGAACCAGTACTAGTCCCTTCACCATTTCCAGACTCTTTTGGTGTTTCAGGTTGTTCTCCTACACCTGTGGAACCAGTACTAGTCCCTTCACCATTTCCAGGTTCTTTTGGTGTTTCAGGTTGTTCGACTTCACCCGTGGAACCAGTACTAGTCCCTTCACCATTTCCAGACTCTTTTGGTGTTTCAGGTTGTTCTCCTACACCTGTGGAACCAATACCATCATCTTTTCCAGATTCAGCTGCAGGTGCTACAGGTTGTTCTTGCTCTACTGCAAACACTGAAATCGGTGATAATACCGTTTGGAATACGAGTAGCATTAAGATCATTGCTATGTTTAATTTTTTTAATTTCTTCATGTTTCTCTCCTTTTCTAAGTTCAGAGGGATACCTGTTGGTATTTGCTGACGACGTTGCATCCTTTCTGCATGTTGCAAAAGTATGCCACAAACAATAGGTTGGTCTCTCTTTCCTTCTATTCAGATGTCGTCATACATTCTATTAAGTACTCACGAGTAGGTATTCATGATGACTTATGTATGTTCGATGTACAATTCGAATGTATACATAGTACTTTTGTGACACCTTTAATAATCGACCTCACCCCCCTTAGGGTTTTAGGCTCATTATATAAGATGATACTAAACAATTTCTAAACAATCACGGACTTTCTATTTAAAAAATTCTAAAAAATTCTATATTATTTCCACTTTTTTCATCTTTATACACGACAAAAAAACAGTGAAAATAACTCAATTAGAGTACTTTCACTGTTTTTCACTATTTGTATGTTGAAATACTATTTAATTTAATTATTTTATATACACATTTTTATACATAAAAAAAATTTTTTAATTTTTCCCTTTTCCTTGAAGTAAGGCTAATATTTTCTTCTTAATATCGGAATGGGTACTGTTGTCTTCTAAGAAATCTAGAGGGAAATAGACTTTATGATCTCGCTTCATGCGGCCAGAAATAGAATCAACAATAATAGATTCACGCGATAGCTCTCGTAGCTCTCCATTTTTCATTTCTAAGAAAATAGGAACACGCACTTCTTCCTCTCCAGGTCGATAAAAGTCATAAGGTAAATCTGCCGTCGTATCGTGGACAAGGTAATATTCTGGATTTAAATCAGCTTGCTTGAAGAGTTCTTGGAGTTTTTGATATTTATCTAGCTCTACACCTGGGTCTAAATCGATGTATTGAAATAACTTTCGATTAACAAAACGGCGGCTTAAGTCACTTAGTATAGCATCTTCCTCTTGCATCCAAAGCTGAAAATATGTAAAAAGAATACTTTCATCTAATGCAAGATAATCCTCAAGGGTAATTGAGTTGCGGAAAAACGCTAAGAAGTGTGTAGGCTCGTGCTTAAATTTGTAGCCTGCCAAGCTTAGTTGTTTAGCTCGTTTTAAAATATTATTTAAAACAACCTCTGCACTGCGAGATACTGGGTGGAAATAAATCTGTAAATACATTTGATAGCGGCTCATTATATAATCCTCTACCGCATGCATGCCCGTCGTCTTAATAACGACCTGATTTTTTCGTGGACGCATCACTCTTAAAATACGTTCCATATCAAAATGACCATAGCTTACGCCTGTGAAATAAGCATCACGCTGCAAGTAATCCATACGATCAGCGTCTATTTGGCTTGATATTAAACTGACGACCTGCTTATTCGGATATGTTTTTTCAATTACCTGTGATACTTTCTCTGGAAAATCAGCTGATACTTTTTTTAATACTGCATTCACTTCTGTATCGCCGAGCAAAATTTGTCTTGTATAAAATTCATGATCAAGCTCAAAGACATTTTCAAAAGCGTGTGAAAATGGCCCATGCCCTAAATCGTGTAATAGGGCTGCACAAAGCACAAGCAGTCGTTCATCCTCATCCCATTCAGGACGACCTGCAAATATATCATCTACTATGCGGCGTACAATTTCGTAAACGCCAAGCGAGTGACTAAAGCGGCTATGCTCCGCTCCATGGAATACTAAAAATGTTGTACCGAGCTGGCGAATTCGTCGTAATCGCTGAAATTCTTTCGTGCCAACTAGATCCCAAATCGCTTGATCCCGTACATGCACATAGCGATGCACTGGATCCTTGAATACTTTTTCCTCTTGTAATTTAGCTTTTGCATAATGTGTCAATTGTACAGCACCCCCGTTTCCTATTTGTTCTATTATATGCGATAAATATAGGACTAGCATACATATTTCCTTTTAATTATAGAGACTATCAACCTAACTCGCTGTATTCTCGTCTTAATTTAGGATTCTATTGACCTAATTTCCATGCTCATCACCATAACGTGGGGGTTGATTTCCGTTCCAACTGGGCGCTTTCCTGGGAGTCTAACCGTCGCTTTGGCTCTTCTTTCCGTCACCTCGATGACTTTCCGTCGCTCTGATGATTTTATCCGTCGCTCCAGCTCTTCTTTCCGTCACCTCGATGGCCTTCCGTCGCTCTGATGATTTTATCCGTCGCTCTGGCTCTTCTTTCCGTCGTTTCAATGAGTCTTTCCGTCGCTCTGGTTCTTCCTTCCGTCACCACAGAGTCTTTCCGTCGCTCTGATGATTTTATCCGTCGCTCCAGCTCTTCTTTCCGTCGCTTCGATGATTCTTTCCGTCGCTCTGGCTCTTCTTTCCGTCACTTCGATGATCTTTCCGTTGCTTCAATGATTCTATCCTTCGCTTCAACTCTTCTATCCGTCGCTATATTAAAAATGCAGAAAAAACAAAAACTATCTCCAACTAGACTAGTGAAGATAGCTTTTTGTTTTACTTATTTTTTTAACTTTGCTAAAACCTTTTCCATTAGTTCTTCTTCCGTTAATGCAGCAACAGGACGGCTATTTACAAAGGTAAATGTTTTTTTACGTCCTGGGCCACAATAAGAATGACAGCCAATTTCGATGGTTGCATCAGGATCGATTTCCTTTAATTTTGGAATTAACGTTTTTAAGTTAACGGCCTGACATTCATCGCAAACTTTAAATTCGTTTGCCATTTTGTCAACAACCCTTTCTATATAGTATTTTTTTAATCAAAAAATCAAAAATTCGTCTCTATTGAACGTATGACTTTCACATAGTTAAGTATGTAGCATACGTACAAACCTACATCGGGTATTGTATCGCATTTTTCCCCTTGTATTCAAGCATAATAATTCCTTTCACATAGATGAATAAAAGGTTAAAAGATTGGTCATGCTAGTTGTAAATAAAAGTTCCAAATAAAGGTGGGAGGATTTTAATATGAGTAAAGTAAGACAAGATGCTTGGTTAGAAGAAAACGATGAATTATTAGCAGAGGCGGTTATTCGCCATGTGACGGAAGGTAGTACACAATTAAATGCCTTTGAAGAAGCTGGTGATGCTTTAAATCGTACTGCTGCTGCATGTGGTTTTCGTTGGAATGCTGTTGTTCGTAAAGAATATGAGGAACAATTATCAGAAGCCAAAAAGGAAAGAAAAGAAAGAATGCGAGTGTTAGGAGCTCCAGCAAGACGCCGTGCTTCTAGTATGTTTACAGTTAATAGTAGTGCTGCAGAGGGTAAATCGATTCCTCTATCTGCATTAAATCTTGATATTGTTATAGCCTATTTACTACGTTTACAACACTCTGGTGAAATAGGTAATGAGTCTTCAAAATGGAGACAACTAGTACACGTAACATCTGAGAAAAATAAAAAACTAGAGAAGACAATTACACAGCTAGAAGAGGAAAATAGAGCTATTCGAAAAGATTACGAGCAATTTGTTCAAATTATGAACCGTGCTAGACGACTAGTAACACTAGATGAAGAGGAAGAACGAATTGCACCTGTTTTCAAAATGGAGAAAAACGGAAATCTTGTTGTAAGTAGCACTTATACACAAGAAAATGGCGATGCGCTTAATTAGCAGCATCGCTTTTTTCTTTGAACATGGCACCCTTACTGATTATGCTTCACTTTGGTTCAAGCATTTTCTTATTCCGATCTAAAACACGTTGTAAATAAAACGCATATAGCGTCAATTCTTCATCATGAAAAGATTCAGCTCGAATGTCTTCTGCCATGTTGTGAAGAAGCTGCTGTAAACGAATAACAACGACTTCCACTGTTAATGATGCATCAATTAGTTCAGATAATGACGCCATCACATCAGGGACAATGTTTGGATACGTAAATTTTGTTTCCTCACCCTTTAGACTTTCCTCATAAAAGTCACGAATGAGTGCAGCTCGATCTGAACCGCTTCCTTCAATACATAAATAAATTTGCACTGCTACCCCTTGACGTAAGCGTCTCTGAGAAATACCAGCAAATTTCTTTCCTGCAATACTTAAATCATAGGAACCTGGACAATAGGAGCCTACAATTTCATAGGCTTCAATTTGATCCGCTACTTCAGGGAACAAGCCTTTTACTAGAGCTACCATGACATCATAGCCATCATTAATGCTTAGCGCTTCCGTTTGTTCAGATAAAACAATAGAAATATTCAGTACACCTTCATCAAGCACCACTGCTAATCCGCCTGAATTGCGTATAATAGGATCGTAGCCACGTTCTTTGAGCAAGTCCATGCCCCGCTGCACATATGGTAAACGGTGATCCTGAATACCAAGCACAACCGATGCATCATGTACCCATGTACGAATAGTTGGTGGAGAGGCTAATTGCCCAACTAACTGACATAAAGTATCGTCTGTTGCAAAGGATTCAAGTGGCGATCTTTGCTTTGCGCTAATGGATTGATCGTAAAAACGCCAAATCGGCTGTTGTAAAATACTTTTCATGATTGGAGCTCCTCTATCTACATCTATTCTCTTTAGAATACATTATCTATAGAAGGTGTCAAATTCGTGAAATGCCATCATGAACTTAGGGAATTTGTACAAACTATGATAAACTAAAATTTGAATGGTATTCACTTATAAAGGAGTGTTTTTAATAATGAATGAAGCAGCAATTACTTTAGATGGTTGGTACGCTTTACATGATTTCCGCTCAATTGACTGGGCTTCATGGAAACTAGTTTCTGCTGAGGAACGCCAAGCAGCAGTAGAAGAATTCATTGCATATTTAGAAAAATTAAACGAGGCTGATATCGCTAAAACAGGTGCTCATGCATTTTACGCAATCGTTGGTCAAAAAGCTGACTTTATGATTATGACATTACGTGAAACAATGGATGAGCTACAAGAGCTTGAAGCTGAATTCAATAAATTAGCGATCGCTGATTTTACTATTCCTACATATTCGTATGTATCTGTAGTAGAGCTTTCTAACTATTTAGCCGGTGATTCAGACGAAGATCCTTACCAAAATCCACATGTGCGTGCTCGTCTATATCCTGAACTTCCACGTGCTAAACATGTATGCTTCTATCCAATGGATAAGCGTCGTCAAGGCAATGACAACTGGTATATGCTTTCAATGGATGAACGCAAATCTTTAATGCGTTCTCACGGTATGATTGGTCGTGGCTATGCAGGTAAAGTTAAACAAATCATTACTGGTTCTGTTGGCTTCGACGATCACGAATGGGGCGTAACACTATTCGCAGATGACGTACTACAATTCAAAAAATTAGTTTATGAAATGCGTTTTGATGAAGTTTCAGCTCGCTACGGTGAGTTCGGTGCATTCTTCGTTGGAAACCTTCTTGATAACGAAAAACTTGTGAAATTCTTAACTGTCTAAAATGCTTTTAAATATAAAAATGCGAGTCCATAGTAGCGGACTCGCATTTTTTAATATTCATTTTCTTCGCTGTTCTCTGATTCCAATATTAAAATAATTGTATGAATAAAAAAGCCAGTTAGAATCATAAGAAAAACTAAATACCAATTATAAGGTTGATGATAGTATTCTGCTATACCAACGGCCATGAATGCACTTATGATAATTGCTACAAACGTACCAAAACTATGCATTATAACACTCCTTCATGAAAGCAAAAAATAATTTTCCACTTTAGTATGTCACAATTTGTTTTTAATATACTTGCAAAACATTAGATTTCATCTATTTAATCAAAAAAAATTAACAAAAAATAAGAAAGTGTCACCACAACGATGACACTTTCTTATTTTCATACCTCAAGACCTTTCATCCTTAACCTTCAAAATTAGTATGATTGTATGGATGAAAAATCCTACTACAATTATTAATATAAAGAGATACCAATGGAGTGGCTGTCCGTAAAAACTCCCTACTAAAAATGCCAGCACAGCACTCAACAAAATGCCTACCCAAACACCAATCTCCATACCCTATCACCTCACATGTATTCAATACACATGCAATTTCCTATCTCACATTCCCGATTATATTTTCTATCTCCATTTACCCATTTTTGCAAAATTTAGGATCATCACCATAACGTGGGGTTGATTTCCGTTCCGGCTAGGCTGTTTCCTGAGGACGTTGGGGCAAAAAATGTTTTCTGTGTGAAAGCGTAGCGCAGCAACAGAATGCTCATCACAAGGCGTTACCACGGGACGTGATGCTATTTGCCTTCGTTTCCCTACCCTTTTGCGCTTCGGGTCTTATCTGTGACGCTGTTTCCCAAGGAGCTCATCCTCACTCCAATCAACTTATATATGGCATACGTTTGGTGTTGAATATCTAAATTTTTAAAAATCTGGCCCTCTTTTACAGACTACTCGTTATTACTAATATATGCTTAGCATTTTTAAATTGTGAATTTCTTTCGATCAACTATGCCTCGGCATAGTTGTTGCTGTCGCTTCGCTTTCGCACAGATAAACAATGCGCTCGGAGGCTTTGTTTTCTGTGCGAAAGCGTAGTGTTAACGCAGCGGCAGCAACAAGATGTTGGTCACTCAGTCATTGCCACAGGACGTGGCGTTCTTAGACTGAGTTCCTCTATTTCAGCAGGTGTTTTGGCATCCACTGAAAAGTAACTTAGCCCCGTATTCATCTCCCCGCCTATAGTGGTGGGAGACATCTGTACCTGTCGCTTCGCTTTCGGTCAAAAGACATCTGCTGAAAAAAGTTAAAATTGAACATGTCTACAATACCATCATGCATATACTGTCTGCGAGGAGGAGTGAAAATCGCCGTTATAAAGACGAATGATGCACAAACAGCCATGTTAGCAAAGCTTACGCGCTCTGAGGCAGAAGGTGAAGGAAATTTAGGTATGCTGATGGTCGGCAATGTTGGCGTCAATCGTGTACGAGCCGATTGTTTAGATTTTACGGATGTTCGTACAATTGAACAAATGGTTTTTCAGCGTCCTGGGGGCTTTGAAGCGACACAAAAAGGCTACTTTTATCAACGAGCACGTGATCAAGATCTTCGATTAGCGAAGAGAGTTATTCAAGGCGAAAGATTCCATCCGGCGACTCGTTCGCTATGGTTTTTCAGACCTGAGGGAGATTGTCCAGCGCAATGGTATGGTCAGTGGAACACGGGAAGATTCAAAGCACATTGCTTCTTCTCGCCAACCGAAGAAGATTGTCCTCAAATCTAAAAGAAAGAAGGTTGATAACTTATGATGCCTTATTATTGGACACCGACAACGCAACAACAAATGCCTCCACAGGTAATGCCTCCACAGACGACTGGAGCACGACCACCTGGACGGGAGCAATCGTATATTGAAAATATTTTCCGTTTGAATCGCGGAAAACCTGGTACTTTCCATTTTTCCTTCGAGCATGCGGTAGAGCAAGGGAAAAACACGAAAACTGTGCGAGGCGTTGTAGAAGCTGCTGGTCGAGATCATGTTATTTTACGTGAACTCAAATCGAATCATCGTTTCCTATTCCCAATGATTTACTTTGATTTTGCTGAGTATGATGAAGAAATGGCTTATTTTAACCAAAATCCATAAGAAATAAGCTATTCAAAAATTCATATTTTCTTATATGGTAAAATCCCGCTCCTCTATATGCGAATAAAATAAGTACAGAATCGGTTTGCTCCTTCGCTCCGTTTTACTCACGCTTCGTCGCATTGCAAGTTCCGCTAGACTGCCAATTGGGTCTGGTGTTCTTGCTTGCATTGCAAATATTTTCGTATGTAACGAGGAATCTGCATGGATATTTACCATTAGATCAAAAGAATTGGCATGTTAGGATACCTCCTAGCATGCCAATTTTTATTTACTATTGGTTTTCTTGTAAAAACTGCAATGTTGCTTTTCCTAATGTTTTAGCAGCAATCAACATTGCACGTTCATCAAAGTCAAAGCGTGCATGATGGTGAGGATATGCTACTTCCCATTCTGGCTTTTTAGCACCTGTGAAGAAAAATGTTCCTGGTACATTCTCTAAATAATACGCAAAGTCCTCACCAATCATAAATGGTGGGCACGTTATTATATTTTCTACTCCAGGTATATCTGCTGCAAGTTGTGCAATAAATTCTGTTTCTTTCACATGATTATACACAGGTGGATAGCCTCTTGTATAACGATAGTCATAACTTGCACCGAATGCCAAACAAGTGGCATTTAAAATGGCCTCAAGTTCTTGCTCCATTTGTTTACGTACCTGCTCTTCAAAAGTACGGACTGTTCCAGCTAATACTACCCGTTCGGCAATAACATTGAAAGGATTAATCGCCTCCAAATGACCAATCGTTAAGACGGCTGATTTTAATGGATCAATACGTCGAGATATAATTTGCTGTGCATTAACTACAAACTGTGACGCAAGTGTAACTGCATCTATAGAATGATGAGGCTCCGCACCGTGACCACCTTTGCCATGAATCGTAATTTCCACTTTATCCGCAGCAGCCATAATTGCTCCATCTCTCACCAATATATCCCCTAACGGTGTTGGTGCCCATAAATGTGTACCGAAAATAACATCTACTCCATCTAAACAGCCATCTTCAATCATAGGCTTTGCTCCACCTGGTGCCATTTCTTCTGCATGCTGATGAATAAATACCACATTGCCCGCAATATCATCCTTTATAGCATTAAGTGCTTTAGCAAGCCCTAATAATGTTGCAGTATGACCATCATGTCCACATGCATGCATTTTACCATCCACTTTTGATTTATAAGGGACGTCATTTTCCTCCTGAATTGCCAATGCATCAAAATCAGCGCGCAGTGCCACTGTTTTACCTGGCTTCCCTCCGCGTAAAGTAGCAACAACACCACGTTCACCTACATGCCCACGAACCTCATGTCCTAATGCTCGATGAAAAGCAGCTACATAGGCTGGTGTTTCCACTTCCTCAAAGGATAATTCCGGGTATTCATGTAAATGACGACGAATCGCTACCATTTCATCATAGTTATTATCTAGTAAAGTAAAAAGCTTCTCCATATCACAAAACCTCACTTCCTATTTGTCGAACTTATTTGATAATAATAGTGTACTATAAATCCTTACAAAAACAATAGGAATTAAAACTACCTTTCTATTGAAATAATATTGTTGATGAGGAAGGAAAATTCTCTTGAAAGAGGTCTGTAATAAAACAAAAACCCCCTCACACATTGTGCAAAGGAGTAACTTAGAAAGAAAATTTATATTCAATTTTTATCGCGCATGTTTAAGGGCAGCAACTATAATTAGAACCCAGCCAGTTAAAAATAGAACACCACCAATTGGTGTGATGGCACCTAGAACTTTAACGCCGCTAATTGCCAGTACATATAAGCTTCCTGAAAAGAAGACAATACCTAGGTTAAAAAAGATTCCAGCTAAATTTAACTGCTTTACTTCACCTAGTAGTTTCGAGCTCATCAATATGCCAATCACCAGTAAAGCCGTGGCATGAAACATTTGGTACTGAACAGCTGTTTCCCAAATTCCGCGACTATAATCGTCTAGAACCTCTTTTAAAGCATGTGCACCGAATGCACCCAATGCCACTGCTAAAAAGCCGTGGAGTGCACCTGTTACGATAAATTTTTTCATGTCATTTTCCCTACCTTTTATCAATTTCACCTTGGCGAATTGTAGCTGACGCTTTGCTTTTGCTACAGAAAACATTTGCCGCTTTCGCGCAGATAAACAATGGTCCGGATTTTGAATTGTGCTTGCACAATTTATTCCTTTCAAAATCTGTGACATCCGCCGGAGGCTTTATCTTCATTCAGTAGGCGTTGGGACACCTACTGAAAAGGAACCACATCCGCATTCATTTAGCCACCTTCAGAGGTGGGAGTCTTCGCTGAATAAAGATAATTAAAAGTCAAAAATTGAATCACCATTTGCTCCGTCTTCTTCTTCAATTTTTGCCGTATATAGGCTTGTTTGCTTTGGCTCTGACACAAGCATTTGTGGCAGATGTTTTGACTGGGCTTTAGAAATGCTATCAGATGAGTCTAATACCACATCACATAATGCTCGGATTGCCGTTAAGGCTTCACGAATTTGTTGTTCGTCTCCTGCATTTTTGACACCAGATAATTGTTTTTCAAGTTGTTGAATAACGGCTTGATAAGGAATCATTGCATTCTCCCACTTTCTGCTTTTGGCACAAATTTTAGACAGTCTGTGCCAGAGGATTGTTTAACGACAACAGATGGTATTTGCTTCGTTTTAAAGCCATATGCTACACAGGCCCGTGGAGTTTGTGGGTCCCACGTTACTTTAAAATATTGACATTTGAAACAATTTACCTTCATCGTTGTTCCTCACTTTCTTCTATTAACTGTAACACGAAATGATGAGTGATGTGCATCAATTTCGCCTTGGTGTAATTGTTGCTGTCGCTTCGCTTTTGCTAAAAAATATTTACTGAATGAAGAAATACGATTTGTGCCAATCTAAGCTAGACTCCAATCAATTGGTTGCTCTCCCCATTCCACTAACTGTGTATTGATCTTGGAGTATGGTTTACTGCCGAAAAAACCTCGATAAGCACTTAGTGGACTTGGATGAGGTGCTTCTAAAATTAAATGTGGTGTTGAGTGTTTACGAATTAATTGTTTTTTACGTTGTGCTGGTTTACCCCACAGCACAAAAATAATTGGTTTATCTCTTGATGCTAATTTATCGATTACAGCATCGGTAAATTGCTCCCATCCTTGTTCTTTATGAGAATTCGCCTGACCTGCTCGAACAGTTAATACTGTGTTCAATAACATTACTCCCTGCTGCGCCCATTTTGTCAATGTTCCATTTTGAGGGATTGGACAGCCAAGATCATCTTGTAACTCTTGTAGCATATTGCGTAGGCTTGGTGGATGTTTAATTCCCGGCATGACCGAAAAGCTTAATCCATGTGCTTGGTTTGGTCCATGATACGGATCCTGACCTAAAATTACGACCTTTACATCTTGATAAGCCGTCGTATTAAATGCATTCATTATGTCATTTATCGGGGGATAAATTGTTTCTGCTGAATATTCATCTGCTACAAATTGACGTAGCTTTGTGTAATATGTCTTTTCTATTTCTTCTGCAAGTATTGCTTGCCAATCATTCAGGAATTCTTGTTTCATTGTAATATAAGCCCCTTCCTCTTCTTACAACGGTACAAAAAAATAATGTTGAATTCAAGTATCCCGTTCAATTATGCCTTGGCATAATTGTAGCTGACGCTTTGCTTTCGCTACAGATAAACAATGCGTCCAGATCGGCTTTGTGCTTAGACCTGCAGATGTTTTTTGTGCGAAAGCGTAGCGGCAGCAACGTGTTTTTGTCTGTGCGAAAGCGAAGCGACAGCAACGACAGATGTTTTTTGCGCGAAAGCGTAGCGGCAACAGCAACGATGCAGGTCAGTTAGCCTTTATCGCATGGATACAATGGTTTTAGGCTAACATCCTTATGAACTCCTTTCCGATTCTGTGACATCCGCCAGAGGCTTTAACTTCTTTCAGATGAAGAGTGAGAAAAACCCACATCCATCTCACCGTCTTTAGAGATAGGAGACTTCTACTGAAAGAAGTTAAACTGACCTTCTAAAAATATCTAACTCTGACTATTTTTATAACATCAGAATAAGACTATACTAGATGGTAATTTTAAAACTTTCATCTATAAAGGAGATATTCCACATGGCTCTTAAAAAAACTTTAACGATTGCTGGTTCAGATACATCAGGTGGCGCAGGTATGCAAGCTGATCTTAAAACATTTCAGGAGCACGGCACATATGGCATGGTGGCATTAACAGTTGTCGTAACAATGGATCCAAACGGTTGGACTCATAACGTAACGCCATTACCAACAGAGCTTTTACAAAAACAAATCGATACTGCTCTTTCAACAGGCATTGATGCCGTAAAGACCGGTATGCTATCAACAGAAGAAATTATTCGTATCGCAGGTGATGCTATCGCAAAATCTGGTACGGAAAATGTTATCATTGACCCTGTAATGGTATGTAAGGGAGAAGATGAAGTATTGAATCCTGGCAATACAGATGCCATGATTCAACATCTTTTACCATTGGCTGCAGTTACAACACCTAACCTATTTGAGGCTGGCCAATTAGCTGGAACTGGAACACCAAAAACTATCGAGGAAATGAAAATAGCCGCTCGTAAAATTCACGACCTTGGTGCCAAAGCCGTTGTGATTAAAGGTGGAAAAGCGTTAGCTACTGAAAAAGCAACTGACTTATTCTTCGACGGCGAAAAATTCTACTTATTAGAATCTGAAAAAGTAGCTTCTACTTATAACCACGGGGCTGGCTGTACATTTGCTGCTTCCGTAACAGCAAACCTCGCGAACGGTCTTTCAGTACAAGAGGCTGTAATTGAAGCAAAAGAATTCGTTTCTGCTGCAATCGCTCACGGTTGGGCATTAAATGACTATGTAGGACCAGTTATGCATGGTGCAAAATCTCGTTTTGGCGCACCACAAGTAACAGTGACAGAAATTTAAAAGCGAAAAGAGACTGGGACATAACTAGCTGATATCCAGACAAAGAGAAATCGATGTCATTCGATTTCTCTTTTTTCTTGGATTTATTGAGAAATCTATAAACGCTTTGTGCGCTTGTTTCGATACTTTTCGTTCAGAACGTAGTTTTTCAATTTTTTGATCATACGCTTGTACTTTTTCAACTAATGGAATACTGCCATTTTTGCTCCAAAAGAAAAAAGCGATTTCTCGTTATGAAAAATCACCAAATAATCTCCTTTTACTATTTCTAAAAGTTAACTTTTATTTCTTTTAAAGAGAATTCTTTTGCCTCTTCTATTTGCTTACTTGGTAAAATGCGTAGTAATTCTTGTGCTAACCATGCTATTGTCTTATTCCGTAAATAATTTCGCATTTGTTCTTCAGCCTCAAGCATTACAATATTAATAGTACAGTTCGATTGACTCGAACAAGATTCACACTCTTTGTCTGTGTCTTGATAAGCAAAGTTTGCTTTAATATTCCTACACTGAAATAATGGCTTTTCACCTTCAACAGCTCGTACAACATCCCAAAACGAAATATCTTCTGGTTTCTTATTAAGACGATAACCTCCTTTTACACCAGGTACTGAACTTACAATCCCTTCCTTAGATAACTTACCTAAAACTTTTGAGAGGTAGGTTTCTGATAACCCTTGAAAATTCTGATAAATCTTTTATCCCAATGCTTTCACTTGGTGGTACATCTATTAAATAAACAAGACTGTGTAGGGCATATTCAACCATGACACTATATTTCATTATTCACCGGGTCGTTATACAGGCAAGTGGTTCACTCTATACAAATGACGATTGGTATACTGAAGTGGAATATTCCTATAAGTACCTTAAATCAATGTTTAATTTTCTTGGAATAGAAGATTTTAAAATCCTGCGTGTCCAAGGAACAGCATTATTGAATACAGAAGATATTTTACAAAACGCACTTAATGATTCGGACCAATTATCCGTTGAATTAGCTCATAAATAACGAAAAGGCATCTGATTAGTTTCAGATGCCTCTTTTACATATAGTAGTTCTCCATCATTTCGAGCCGATAATCCCATGGATCGTTCATCGAAATGAATTGAGCCAATGCCTTACTTTCCTTTTTACGATCTGCACGCGCCTTTGCTCGTTCAGATGCCGTTTCATGTAGTTTTGTTTCCTCTACTGTTTCTGGAATAACAGATGGAACTGGGGCTGGTTTATTATTTTCATCTAATGCAACAAAGGTTAATAAGGCTGTTGCCGCTACCTTACGTTCTCCCGTTTTCAAATTCTCAGAAATGACCTTGACGAAAACTTCCATTGAAGATGTCCCTGTCCACGTTACATAAGATTCGAAATAGACAGAATCGGTCGGGCGTATTGGATGCAGGAAGTCTACAGAATCCGTTGAGGCTGTCACACAATCTCTACGACTATGCTTAGCAGCAGAAATTGAAGCTACTTGATCGATGTCACTCATTAATCGACCGCCAAACAGTGTATTATGATTGTTAATATCATTCGGAAAAACTCGACTTGTACGCATAACTCTAGAATCTTTACAATATTTAAAGTTTTTGTTCACATCTATTCCCCCTAAAAACAACTGTTTATTTCTACTATATTGCTCTATTTTTCCATAAAAATCAAATAAATTATTTGAAAATTAAGAATTTTTATTTCAGCTGTCGTTTTTTATTAATTCTCTGGACAAGATACGCTACTACTTCATATGCCATATATTAGCTGTATACGGGAGGGAGAAAAATGGCAAGACGTAGACAACAACAAGACCCAAACGGAGAAGGGAATTTCCTAGCTGGTCAAGAAGCAGGTCTCCTAGGTGAAGATACAGGTACCCAAAGTGGAGATATAACCTCTACCAAAGTAGAATTAATATCTTCAATGGTTTTGACAATAGGGTATTCACTAGCAACCCTCTCCACCATTTTAGCATTGCAGGAAGAAGAGGCAAATGAACAAGCAAGAACATCCGACGCGCAAAATCAAAGTGTACAATTTAGACAAATGCATAAGCATCTATCACATCTCAACAATCGTCTAGATTCCATTGAACGAAAACTCAACCGATATTAACAAATACATACCCCCACAAAAACCGCTAATTATAAAAAGCCGCGATTCTCCGTCATAAAAGAGAATTGCAGCTTTTTTTACTATACTATGATAATGAGCTTTCAGTCTTCTTCCCTTTTTTACAGCTATACATACCAATGTTGAAGGAACGTCATCTATTGTACCAAGATAGAATTCGTTATTACCTAGTTTAAAATTCCCTTCAACATTATGCGCTGCTTTTCCGTCAGTTAAGGAAGAAATCATGGTCAGTATCTTTTCATTTGTGAAACCGTATACAATACAAAACGACACATTTTGTACAAAATTGCTTTCACACTCATTATATTGATATATTTCTATAATTTTTTCAAGGATATTGCTTGAAAATCTTCATAGATTAAAAGATGCAATCAATTAAAAGAGCTTTATTACTTCTCCATACTCTTCTGTTGTGAATACTCTAGAGTTTGTAATAAAATGCATATTTTCAACACTATCTAAAGAAAAACTTGCACCTCTGCCCTCAATCGCATGAATAATCAATTGCGTATGCTTAAAATATTCATATTGCGCTCTATGAATGTAAAAAGGAACGTCACCTATTGTACCAAGATAGATATCGTTTTCACCAATTTTAAAATCTCCTTCTACATAACACATCGGTGCAGAGCCATCACAGCAACCTCCAGATTGATAAAACATGATAGCGCCATGCTGACTCTTAATTAACTCTATTAAATTTAAAGCCTCTTTTGTTGCAATCACTCGTTCTACCATGTTGTTATTCATCCTTTGGTATTAGAAAAATCCTTGTGCTTCTTTTTTGTAGCTCACTAAAAGACATTTAGTTTGTTGGTAGTGATCTAACATCATTGCGTGGTTTTCACGACCGATACCTGAAAGTTTGAATCCACCAAATGCAGCACCCGCTGGATATTGATGATAAGTGTTTGTCCACACACGACCAGCTTGAATAGCTCGACCTGCACGGTAAGCGATGTCACCAGAACGTGACCAAACACCAGCACCTAAACCATATTCTGTATCATTTGCAATTTCCATAGCTTCATCGAAATCTTTGAATGTAGTCACGCCAAGCACTGGACCAAAGATTTCTTCTTGGAAGATTCGCATTTTATTGTGACCTTTGAAAACTGTTGGTTTAATGTAGTTACCTCCTGCAAGGTCGCCTTCAAGAATATTTTCTTCTCCGCCTATTAAGCACTCAGCACCTTCTTCTTTCCCAAGTTTTAAGTAAGAAAGGATTTTTTGTTTTTGTTCGTTAGAAGCTTGAGCACCCATCATGACTTCTGTATCTAATGGATTACCTATTTTAATAGCTTTTACGCGTTCTAATGCAAGTTCAATAAATTTATCGTAAATGGATTCTTGAACAAGTGCACGGGAAGGACAAGTACAAATTTCACCTGAGTTTAATGCGAACATCACAAAGCCCTCAATTGCTTTATTTAAATATTCATCATCTGAAGCCATTACGTCCTCAAAGAATACGTTTGGTGATTTACCACCTAACTCTAACGTTACAGGAATAATATTTTCAGTTGCATATTGCATAATTTGGCGACCAACAGCTGTTGAACCAGTAAAAGCAATTTTTGCAATTCTTTTGTTCGTTGCAAGTGGTTTACCAACTTCAACACCAAAGCCGTTTACAATGTTAAGTACGCCTTTTGGTAAAATGTCTTGAATTGTTTCAATTAACACTAATAATGAAACTGGCGTTTGCTCAGCTGGTTTCATCACGATACAGTTCCCCGCTGCAAGTGCAGGAGCAATTTTCCAAGCAGCCATTAAGATTGGGAAGTTCCAAGGAATGATTTGGCCAACTACACCTAGTGGCTCTTGGAAGTGGTATGCAACCGTGTCGTTATCTAATTGTGTTGTACGTCCTTCTTGTGCACGGATAACACCTGCAAAATAACGGAAGTGATCAATTGCTAAAGGAATATCTGCGTTTAAAGTTTCGCGAACCGCTTTACCATTATCCCATGTTTCTGCAACAGCAATCATTTCTAAGTTTTCTTCAATGCGATCTGCGATTTTATTTAAAATAGAGGCACGCTCAGTTGCACTTGTTTTACCCCATGCATCTTTTGCTGAGTGTGCTGCATCAAGGGCAAGCTCAATATCTTCAACTGTTGAACGAGCTGCTTTTGTGAAAACTTGACCTGTTACAGGTGTTTTATTTTCAAAGTATTGACCTTTTACTGGAGGAACCCATTCGCCACCGATAAAGTTATCATATTTTTCTTTGAAATTTACTACTGCACCCGGAGTATTAGGATTTGCATATATCATAGTATCAATCTCCCCATATTTTATTTATGAAACCGCATACAAATTATAACGACACAATTTATATTAATCTGTTTCATGTGTCCTATATTGATACATCAAAATAGTTTTTTCAAGGAATTAACACTAATAATAGTGAAAAATAGTTTTTTTAAAATAAAGAAATTTCAGTATTTTATCAATAACATTTATGATTAGTTTGGCAACAAAGTCTTTCGATTTCCCTTTGTCATCTTTTTTAACTATACTTAAAGGAGAAATAATCGAGAGGAGTGTTAAGATGCAAGAAGTACAAGTAAAGACGTTGCAGGAATTATTGAATTCTTTCGCCAACAAAGACGTTTATATTCATCTTGAGACGACAAACGGTTCTTATGCAGCACACTATGATGAGAAATTTTTCAATGCAGGTGCTTTTATTCGCAATGCAAAAATCAACTATGAACTTGCTAAAGTGGTAGATGATTCACCCCATCGTGTCGGATTAAAAATGGCACATGGCTGGGTTTATGCTCAAGGCATCACACATTTTGAATTAGATGATTTAGGCCGTTTATTAATGGCTGGACTAGACTACTCAGGTAAATTGGCGATTGCACTCGAAATTAGCGAAACGCCATTTACTTACTAAGGGGGACAACTTTTTGAATTTACAACCACAACGTCATATTTTAATTGTTTACCCTCACCCAGATGATGAGGCTTTTTCAGTTGCTGGAACAATTGCCTACTATACAAAGAAAATGAATACACCTGTTACATATGCCTGTTTAACTTTAGGCGAAATGGGGCGTAATTTAGGAAATCCTCCTTTTGCAACACGTGAATCTTTGCCAGAAATTCGACGCAAGGAGCTTGTTGCAGCAGCAGAGGCTATGGGAATACAAGATTTACGTATGCTTGGTTTCCGTGATAAAACGATTGAATTTGAAGACGATGAAAAAATGGTAAAGCTTGTTGAAGGTTTAATAGAGGAGTTAATGCCTTCTCTTATCATTACATTCTTACCTGGTTTTGCAGTTCATCCTGACCATGAGGCAACAGCACGTGCTGTAGTAGAAGCTGTTCGTCGTATGCCAAAAGCCGCACGCCCACAAGTGTTAGGCTGTGCCTTTGCAAATGATACAATTGAAAAAAATGGTGAGCCACATGTTGTCAACGATATCAGTGAAATGAAGATGGATAAAATTAAAGCATTACAAGCACACGCATCCCAAACAGCTTGGATGATGCAAGAAACAGAAAAACGTGTTGATGACGGTGAGCCAATGAGTGAAAGCTGGCTTAATATTGAAAAATTCTATATTGTAAATCCTGATCAATATGTAAAATAACAATAAAACGGTTCTGTCCTCTTTCTTCTTTGAGAACAGAACCGTTTTATATTAAGCAACCTTCATTTTTTTTAAGAAATGAATACTGAAAGTAATAGCAAAAATAATAATTAATACAACAAAAAACATATAATGTGGAATGTGAATACCGATGACGCTGGCTAGCATTTTCAGTGCAATAATTCCAATAATAATAAATGCTGTTGCCTCTAATTCTGGTATTTTTTCAATAACGATTAAAAATAAGCCTGCAATAGTTCTCATCATTAAAATACCTAGCATTCCCCCGATTAGCAATATCCAAATTTGATTGGATATCGCAAAAGCAGCAAAAATCGCGTCAATTGAAAAGGCAATATCCATCAGTTCTACAGAAATAACCGTTGCCCAAAACGTTCCAAAAAGACGAACGATCAACCCTGTTTTTTTCATCTCCTTGGCACTATCCGCTTCCCCAATCTGCAGGAAATGAGCGACACATAGCCAACCTAAATACAGGGCTCCTAGCAATTTAATAAACCAAAACTCTACCAAATAAACACCTATTCCAATAAATAAAAATCTGAAAAAATAGGCCCCCAACATACCGTACATTAATGCTCGTTTGCGTTGCTTGTTTGGTAAATGCTTCACTAGCACTGCTAATACGAGAGCGTTATCTGCTGAGAGTAAACCTTCTATTATTACTAGCGTTGATATTAACCCCCAAGATACAGGGTCAGATAAGACCTCTTTCCACATTTCCCAATTGAAAAATTGAATGTATGTAGATAGAATTCCTTGAATGATTTCCAATTACATACCCTCCTACTTGTCCTAAGGTATTCTAGTATATGCTTGACCATTTTCGTTATGAGGAAATGTGTGCATCCTTTATTTCTACAAAAAATTCTCGTAGAAATTTAATTATTCTGCATTTTGTAGTTTCCTAGACGAAATAGACACCGAAAATTTAGAATTTACTAAAAATTAATAACAAAAAGCTTATAATATGTGCTATTATAGATAAATGTTTTATACGTATACGGAGGATGAATATTATGGAAGCTGCTGACACTAGAACTGTGCAGGTAGAAAATATCTTGATTGCACATCATTTCTTAAAAGACGTAGTGGTGCACACGCCGCTACAAAAAAATGACTATTTATCTGAGAAATATGGAGCTAATATTTATTTTAAACGCGAAGATTTACAGCATGTACGCTCATTTAAACTTCGTGGCGCCTATTATAAGATTAAAAAAATTGAAGAAGAGGCTCGTAAAGTTGGCGTCGTTTGCGCGAGTGCGGGTAATCATGCCCAAGGCGTAGCCTACGCCTGTGCACAATTGCAAATTCAAGCAAGTATTTTTATGCCTCAAACAACACCTAAGCAAAAAATTGACCAAGTGCGTATGTTTGGTCGTGAATATGTAGAAATTATTTTAGCTGGCGATACCTTTGATGATTCTGCAGAAAGTGCATTTGCTTACTGTGATGAACACGAAAAAATCTTTATTCACCCATTTGATGATTTTGATGTCATTGCCGGACAAGGAACCGTCGCTGTTGAAATTATGAATGACATGGAGGAACCGATTGATTACGTGTTCGGTAGTATTGGCGGCGGTGGCTTAATGTCAGGTGTTTCTGCCTATGTGAAAAACCTTTCTCCTAACAGTAAAATTATCGGTGTAGAGCCTGCTGGTGCAGGCAGTATGAAGGCTGCATTTGCAGAAGGTGGTGCAGTGGCACTTGATTGGATTGACAAATTCGTAGATGGTGCTGCAGTAAAGTGCGTCGGTAACCACACATATGACGTTTGTCGTCGCTACTTAGACGACATCGTACTAGTACCTGAAGGAAAAGTATGTACAACAATTTTAGATCTTTACAATAAACACGCTATTATCGCAGAGCCTGCTGGAGCATTATCAGTAGCAGCACTCGACTCCTATAAAGAGGAAATTAAAGGGAAATCAGTCGTTATCATCATTAGTGGTGGTAATAATGACATCGGTCGTATGCAGGAGATTAAAGAAAAGTCTTTAATTCACGAAGGCTTACTATACTACTTCATCGTTAGTTTCCCACAGCGTGCAGGTGCGCTTCGCCAATTCCTAACAAGCGTGCTAGGACCAAATGATGACATTACAACTTTCGAATATACAAAGAAAAACAACAAAGAAAGTGGTCCTGCCCTAGTCGGTATCGAGCTTGGCAATCGTGAAGACTACGAAGGATTACTCGCTCGCATGCACGAATTCGGCTTCAAATACAAAGAAGTAAACAACGACATTCAACTATTTGGCTTACTAGTCTAAAATAAAGGGTCACACTTGCTACTGCTAAAGTAAGTGTGGCTTTTTTAGGTTTATCGGGGCACTTTTGAGATTTATCGAGAACTTTTGATTGTTTATCTACCAACTTTTTTATTTATCTACCAACTTTATCGATTTATCTACCAACTTTTTTAATTTATCACCCAACTTTCCAAAAATATCGACATCTACCTTACAGGCGACACTATCTGACCGCACTGATAGTTTCTTCGCTTGCATTTAATCTAACAATTTGGCAGGAATTATATATTTTCTATTTTTATTTTCACCAACCACTTCAAACTTTAACTTTTTCAATAAGTAATGAGCTACTCTCTCTGAGTCAATATCAAAAAAATTACGAAATTGAGCATTAGAAATATTGTTTCCCATCATTAGTTGATAATCCTGTAACGCTACTAGCATCGATTTATTATCTGTTCGTTGACAATTGCTACAACACCATTTCCCAAAGAAATATTGTAAAGCATACTGATACTCACACTGCGAGCATAGCGCTCCTTTTCTTAGTTCACCCCAGTCCATTTCTGGTATCCATTGTGTTGGTTCATGCTTGTTTAAAATGAGTTCAGCGATATGCTTCAAATCTTTTTCACCTAAACAAACTTGTGAATGTCGTAAAAACAGCTGTTCTACCTTTTCTGTTAAACCACTCACATGAATAATCGGTTGCGCAGACAAACTTGACGTCATAATCATGTTCGGATTTGCAGAGACAATCATATAGACAATGGGTATATGATAGCCTGCCTTTTGAAAAATCTGACGCAAAAACCTAGCATGCCGCTTTACTTGATCAAAGGGATTTCTAAAACCATCTACTCTGCCATCAGAAGTAATTCGAATAAATTGATGATTATCTTCCATATATTCTATACGCCCAACGATATTTTTGATTTCCACTATTAAAACAAAATTTCGCGACATAAATAATGTATCAATTTGATGTATCGATCCACCAGCACTCTCAGCCTTAAGCTCTACATCATGCAATAAATAATACGCATGCTCCAAATAGATTTCCCGCCATTCTCGATCTACTCTTTGCTCGCCAACAATGCCAGCCTTTGTCCTTCCTAGCATTTCTTTAAAATAATCATACTTAGCGTGGGATTTAGATAGTCTTCTTTCGATCATTTCTAACACGAGCTGCTTCGATGAAACTTCGCGCTTTTTTAGTAACATAGTTTCACCTCCTTTAGCTAGATTATAATGCACTTTATCGAAAGAGTTTGCCTATTTATCGAGAACTTTTGATTGTTTATCGACCAACTTTTTTAATTTATCTACTAACTTTATCGATTTATCTACCAACTTTTTTAATTTATCTACCAACTTTATCGATTTATCTACCAACTTTTTTAATTTATCACCCAACTCCCCAAAATATCGACATCAAGCGAAAAACGCCCACACATTTTGTATGAGCGTTTTATCATTTATTATCCTAGTAGCGCACGGTCTGAGTTCATTTTCTCTCCGCGGATACGTTCGAACTCTGCCATCAAATCCGGGATGGTTAATTCATGCTTACGATCCTCGCCAACCTCTAAAATGATTTGACCTTTATCCATCATAATCAGTCGATTTCCTAAGTCTAATGCTTGTTGCATATTGTGCGTGACCATCAATGTCGTTAAGTTGTCTTTCTCAACTAAATATTTCGTAATACGTGTGATTAACTCTGCACGAGATGGGTCAAGCGCCGCCGTATGCTCGTCTAGTAATAAAATCGAAGGCTTCGTAAATGTTGCCATTAAAAGAGACAAAGCTTGACGCTCCCCTCCCGAAAGTAAGCCGACTTTTGCAGACAATCGATTTTCAAGATTTAAACCCAACATCTCCAACGATTCCTTGAAAAATTCCCGACGCTTTTTATCAACACCGAAGCGTATGCCTCTACTCTTATTCCGTGAGTAAGCTAATGCTAAATTTTCCTCAATCGTCATTGTTGGTGCTGTGCCAGCCATTGGATCCTGGAATACGCGACCAATATAGTGAGAACGCTTATATTCTGGTAAAGTAGTAACCTCATTCCCATCAATCGAAACCGAGCCGAAGTCTGGTGTTAGTGCGCCAGAGATCATATTCATCATAGTCGATTTACCAGCACCATTACTGCCGATAATTGTGACGAAATCCCCTGGCTTTAAGTGCAAATTAATTTCTGCAAGTGCAATTTTTTCATCAGGCGTACCTTCATTGAAAATCTTATTAATATCTTTTAATTTAAGCAAGGCGCTTTCCTCCCTGCTCAACTGTCTTTACGCTTGTCTTCTCTGCTGCGCGCTTCACCTTGCGTTTGCGCTCCTTACTCTTATTAATAAATTGAGGTAAAATTAGCGCTATGATAACAATGATAGCTGTTATTAACTTCATATCCCCTGAATCAAGGAAATCTACTCGTAATGCTAATGCTAAAATAATGCGATAAATGATGGCTCCAGCAATGACAGCGAAAGTTGTGCGCATAATCGTTTTTGTACCAAAGATTGCTTCACCGATAATAACAGATGCAAGGCCGATTACAATCATCCCAATCCCCATACTTACATCTGAGAACTTCGAATATTGTGCGATTAAAGCTCCCGAAAATGCAACAAGTGCATTAGAAATTCCTAGCCCTAGAATAATAAGTGTATCTGTATTTGCCGAGAAGCTACGAATCATACGCTTATTATCACCAGTAGCTCGAATAGCCAGGCCGATCTCTGTTTTCAAGAACCAGTCAGCAATGAACTTAATTAAAATTGTGATGATTAATACTACGATTATCGTACTCCATGTTGAAGGTAGTTGATGAACGCCGATGCCTTTTAATAGATTATTTAATGCCGTATCGATTCCTAAATTACTCCAAAATGCTTGAAACTTTGAAAATAAAGTCTCTGAATTTAATAGTGGTATATTCGGGCGACCTATCGTATTTTCTGCCGTTGATCCCATAATACGTAGATTAATAGAATACAAAGCAATCATCATTAAAATCCCCGATAATAGAGGATTAATTTTTCCTTTTGTGTGAAGAATTCCTGTCATACATCCAGCAATAAATCCAGCAACAATTGCTACTAAAGTCGCTAAGATTGGATGGTAGCCAAGCATAATCATCGTCGCCGCTGTAGCTGCCCCTGTTACAAAGCTCCCGTCAACCGTTAAGTCCGGAAAATCTAACACACGGAATGTTAAATACACACCAAGTGCCATAATTGCATAGATGATCCCTTGCTCCATCGCGCCAAATATTGCTAAAGGCATAGTTGCATCATCTCCTCATAATTTCTTAATAAATATAAATTGGCTCATCACATAATTTTGGAGTTGATTTTCGTTCCGGCTGGGCGCTTTGTTGCTGTCGCTTCGCTTTCGCACAGAGCAAAGCTTCCTGGGGGCGTCCGATGAGCCGCTTGGGCCAACACGATGTTGGTCACGAAGGCGTTATCACAGGACGTGATGCTTTTAGCCTTCGTTCCCCTGTGTGCTCGCTCCAGGGTCTCATCTGTGACGCTAATCCCCAAGGAGTCGCCCAGCCTCCACTCCAATCAACTTGTCCACATGACATACTTTTTAACAAAACTTATCGATGATGAACCATAACCTTCTCATAAATTAGTATTCTAATAAGATGAAACTAGAAAGGACTGCCCACATAATTGTGGATCAATACATAATTCATAAATGACTTCATTTTTTATTCTAAAAAGTAGATAAAGCGGGGGTAGTTTTAGTTCTCCCCCGCTTCGCTACATAAGACGATCCTGTCAGGTCATTACTTTTCTAACAGCTCTGCACCCCAAGAATCTTTAATTTCGATTCCTAAATCATCCGCTACTTTTTTATTGATTAATAGTTTTAGTTTTTGTGGGTATTGCGCTGGTATTTCAGCAGGTTTTGCTTCACCTTTTAGAATCTTCACAGCCATTTGCCCCGCTTCATAACCGATGTCATAATATTCAAAACCATATGCCGCTAAGCCACCACGTGCAACAGAGTCAAGCTCTCCTACAACTAGTGGTAATTTATTAGAATTTGCTACATCAATTACAGACTCAAGAGCCGAAACTACTGTATTATCAGTAATAATATAGAATGCATCTGCTTTACCAATTAATGATTCAGCAGCTTGTTTTACTTCTGCAGAAGTTGCTGCAGATGCCTCAGCTACTGTTAGGCCTTGCTCAGCCATAACTTTTTTCACTTCTTTTACTTGTGCTACTGAGTTTTGCTCACCAGCATTGTAAACCATACCTACTTTTTTCGCACCTAATTCCTTTAAGAATGCTACTGTTTTCGAAATAGTATCAGGATGTAAGTCGATCGTTCCTGTTACATTTTTCCCTGGCTTCTCCATCGATTCAATAAGCTGTGCGCCAACAGCATCCGTTACAGAAGTGAAGACGATCGGAATATCACTAGTAGCTGTCGCCGCTGCTTGTGCAGATGGCGTAGAGTTAGCAAAAATTAAATCTACGTTGGCACTTACTAGATTGTTTGCAATCGTCGTGTTAAGACTGTTATCCCCTTGCGCTATTTGTGACTCGAATTCAACTTTTAAGCCCGATTCTTCAATTGCTTTTTTGAAACCTTCAGTTGCAGCATTTAAAGATGGATGCTCAACAATTTGAGTAATCCCAATCTTATATGTTTTGTCATCTGCATTGCTCTCACTTGCATTATTCTTTTCTTTCTCTTTCGAATCTGATGAACTAGAGCCACCGCTACCACAAGCAGCAAGCATTAAAACTAATCCAAATAACAGGAACGAAAACTTTTTTAAATTGCTTCTCACAAATAATCCCCCCGATATTATATTATCTTTGATATTTATCACACTTTATCCAAACAAAGTGTGAACGTATCGCTATATTATCTTTATTATATCGCTTCGTCAACAACATTATGAATGTTCTGACTTTTAAATTTAACGAAATATTTAATTTTTTCACTTAATTTGTCGCTTTAAACCGCTAAACTACGCTATTTCTATAAATTGATTTCTTTTTCTAATATAACAAAAATTTTTTTGACAATTTTCGCAAAGCTATTTTTCAGAGATTTGATTTTTTAAGAAATTTATAGAAAAACCTGACATTCCCATAAGAAATGTCAGGCCTTAAAATAGTTTTTATTCACTATTACTTCTTCAAGATATCTACTAACCAACTACTTTGGGGTAACGGGATATCCGGGAAGCATACGTGAGTTTGAGCAACACCTTGAATGGCTGAATAAAAACAACCCGCGAGTGCTTTAGGATCACCATCTCGTATTACTCCCTTAGCTTGACCCTCTTTTACTAAACTTTCGAATCCCTCAGATGCGGCAAGGTCCTTAGCAACTTGTTGAATAGTATCTGGTAGATTACTTGCTATTTGCGTTTGCGCAACTAACATTAGTAATTTTGCCGATAATGGATGAGTTTTAAAGGAATCAATGATCGACGTAACTATCACATTTAAATACTCGAACGGTTGTGCAAATTCCTCTTCTGAAATACCAATAACAGCCATACTAGTTTTAGCTCGATTTAAAAGTTCAAGGTATACCTCTTCTTTAGAGCCGAAATAATGGAACAGTAATCCTTGGCTAATTCCAACTGAATCACCAATCTCTTTTGTTGTAGTTCCTTGATAACCGTTTCTAATAAACAAATCCAAGCCCGCGTTTAGAATTTGCTCTCGTCTAACTTCCTTCTGTTCGCGGCGTTTATTCATTTCATCATAACCTCCTGCAATGTTACTGCATTCATGCTTTTTTTATAGAGTAACATAATGACCTCGTATGAAACAGCAAAGATCACGAGAGAAATTGTTATTACCTTGCTATCTGGTGTCATTGGTATTGCTACTGTTGATGATTTAGCCAATAAATCAAATAAAAATTTAGTTAAAACAATAGCATAGAGTGTGCCAATTATAAATCCGATGTAGGCAATTAATCTAAAGCCCGATAATACGATACGATTGCATTCTGCATTTGTATATCCAAATGCTTTCATCATCGCCAAGTATTTACGATTAGAGGAAATAATGATTTTCATTACAATACTAATCGTTAAAATACTTAAAGCTAAGCCAATTGAGATAAATAGAAAGGATAGCGCGAAATACGTACCTTTTTGCTGAGAACTTGCGTATAATACGTCTTCAAGTTTTGAAACAAACATATGCTGCTTCCTGTCAAACTCTACATTGTCTTCAGTAAATACACCATTATATTCTTCTTTTTTTAAAAGGCCCGCCGTGATTGCAACATTGATATTACTATAAACTACTTCCCCATACACTGATTGCTCAATAGCTGTTATAGGTAGCTGATAAGCAACATTATTTATATAAATTTTCACCGTGTCACCAATAGTCAAATCATATTTTTTGCGCATCCAATCATTCACAACAATGCCTTCCTGTTTAGAAATATCTATAGTTTCCTGGTTCTGTATACTATAGAGTTTATAAAGAGAAAGACTACTAGATAATGCCATAAACTGGCCATTATTTAATACCCCACCATTCGGAAATTCTATTTTACAATCTTCTGAAAAATAAGGTGTTTCCGAGTCTGAAAAATTCATGTCCCTCGCGTCAATAAATCGAACGTTACTTTTATATTCGGAACCTTTAAATGTTAATGAGGATACCTTATCAGACATTGTTTGCAAAGAAAAAGCAATCTGCAAATTAGCGCTAGCCATGAAACCTGTGAGCAAGGCTAAAAAGACTAATAGAATATTATTTAATACGATTGCTTTAAAGGCCACTTTTTTAAAAGGACCAGTTAGCCCTATTCGCTTAACAAGAAAATTCAATTTTGCTGACTCTGCCTTATGAATCATTTCCAATGGCGGTTTACGTAAGGTAAATACGGCAACCCCAAAAGCCATTACAGAAAAGATCAGAGCGGGGATTGCTGTAAACATTATGAATTGTACAGGATCAAAATTTTGTGTAACATTCGGCACGAGAAATGTAGCATTAATCCGATTAATAAACAAAGGACTAACTACATAGGAAACTAAATATCCTACAACGGTGCCTATAAACACGAAAGGTCCTATTAGGAAATATCTTTTAGCAATTTGTATTCTAGAGTAGCCAAGTGCTTTTAAAACACCCATAGTTGGTTTTGTCTCAGTTATATTTTGAAGAACAGTAGTAATAAGCAAAACCATTACAGTTAAACCGAAGAAACTTAAGGCGCTAATTAGACAGATTTTAAACATTTTTTCTTTTGCGATTAATGTAGAAAGTACTTGCGGATTATCTTCTTTACTCACCACGGACTTTACATGTGAATCCAATAGCATTTTTTCTAGAAAGATTTGTTTCTGTTCCTCAGACACACTTTCCAAAAATCGGCCCGAATAACTTGTTTTCTCCTGTTCACCCCAACTTGTGTAAGCTTCCTCACTACATAGTATTAATGCTTGAGTAGCAGGTTTGTAGCTAACACCATTATCAGCTACCAATGGTGAAATTGCGTCCGGTAAAGTAAAAATCCCACTAATTGAATAAGTTTTATTGCCAATAGTAACTGTATCTCCTAATGCTAATTTATTCTCCTGTGAAAAATTTTTATCTATTGCAATTTCAGTTACTTTTTTTGGCGCCAAGCCTTTCAAGTATATTGGAATATCAATGTTTCGCGTATTTTGCATAATACGATATACATTTTTTTCATCATAAATGACTTTATATGTTACAGGATCATACGTAAAAGAATACTTATTTGAAAGGTCCGTAATTTCCTCTCCCTGTAGAATAAGTGTAAAGTCCTGCTGATTTTGATGTTCTAGTGCCTTCTTGATGGAGTTTGTACCTTGAAGATAGAAAACAAGTAATGTACAAATAAACACTGCACAGGCAACAACTAGTACAAGCGGATACTGTTTTTTAAATGTCATCAAATGTACTCCCCTTCTCACCATGTAATTTCTTCAACATCTAGTGGGTTAGTATTGCTAGTTACTTCTACGATTTTCCCGCTAGTCATTTTAATAACCTTTGTTGCAATTTGAGCAATACTAACATTGTGCGTTACCATAATAATTGTAAATTTCAATTGTTTTTGAAGCTGCTTCAAATAAGTTAAGATTTGTTTGCTCGTTTCTTCGTCTAATGCTCCAGTTGGTTCATCACAAAACAAAAAATCCGGTTTTTTCGCTAAAGCACGTGCAATAGACACTCGTTGTTGTTGCCCCCCTGAAAGTTCATAAGGAAGGCGTTTTTCTAATCCATGAAGTCCTACACCATCAATTATTTCAGTAATATTTTTGTTCCCTTTTAAGTCAGCACCCATTTTAATGTTAGATTCTACATTTAAAAATGGCAGTAAATAATATGCTTGAAAAATAAAAGCTGTTTTATCACGTCTAAACAACGTAAGATCTTTCTGATTTAATCCACAAATCTCGTAGTCATCGCAAGTAACGCTTCCTGAATCTGGTTGCTCTAAACCAGAAATTACATTAAGGAGCGTAGATTTACCCGATCCAGAAGGGCCAAGAATGACAACGAATTCCCCATCACCAATTGACAATGAAACTGAATTTAATGCATAAAGCAATTCACGACCATTTTGATAACTTTTAACCAAATTTTCTACTCTTAACATGTTAGACCTCCAAACATTTCGTTTATTAATTAATTAATCAATTAATAAATAAACGATATTATTGATTAATTAATTTGTCAATAACCAAAATGCTCCGTTCAATCATGCATAGTAAAAAGCCCCATCTGGTTAGATGCGACTTAATTTTTCTACAGACACTATTCCTTTTCAGTCTCCTTTTTTACATTTAATGCATATGATGCAAATGAGACTAGTGCTGTTTTCAAAAAGGAGGATTACCATGAACAATGAAGATATCGATTTAAATCAACCTTCTGAAAAGCAAAATGCAAATATAGGAGATATTGACACAATCATTTCTGATCTTTGTGACAGTCTATTCGCATTTGCTCTAGATTTTGCCTTAAATGCCTTGGAATATACAAAAGATTTAGATGGAGAATTAGAATATTCGGATGAATTCAAAAAACAACTAGACGATATAATTTTTGAAATAGGAGAAATTAAAAATGTTTTAGATGAATAATTTCAATCAGAGACCTCTACTACTTTCGCTCCAAGGCATCCTCATTAAATTAAAAAAAGCAGAGGTGTCTAAATGCAAAGCTTTCAAGATATGTGTACAAAATTTGCTCAGATTGCCAACGGAAAAGCTTCAACGGAACATGGTGTATGCTCAGTAAAACTTAATCGAAATCTTAATGTTATGATTCAAGGTCGCCCAAGTCGTAGTGCACTTCATGCTGGGATAACATTCGAATCACTTGATATATATGGAAATGCACTTAACTTAGGTGAAGTTGTAGTACTTCAAGAGGAATTACCTCCATTTGTTAAGGTACTTGCAGAAAATAATTTGATTATAAGTGCTGTTCATAATCACTGGATCTATTCAGACCCAGTTATTTTATACGTTCACTTTCAATCAATAGAGCCCCCATTAATCTTTGCCCAAAAATTTGCCCAAGCATTTAGTGTTTTAAAAAACTACTGATAACTACACTTGTTAAAAGAACTGCTTAGAACAGTTCTTTTTAATTTAACTGGATAAATCACTCATTTTTTATTTTTCACAGTTGCTTCTCATCTATAGACCAATTTCATTCCAACTGTAAAGAAGCAAGTGTACAAGCCCCCTTCTTATGGATTCAAAATTCGAATCCGGTCAAACACACACCTATCTAACTAATGAGCAACGAACAAGAGCTAAATATTACCTTTAGCACTATGAATTTCTGCGTTTTTTTTACTCATCGCTATTTACAAGTAAGCTTGAACATTGATATGATTGCATTTGCTTCACGTGGTTCGTAACCATCCCACGTAAAAAAACTAAGGAGAAATGAATATGAAAATAAAATTTTTAGCAACGAGCGGCATTATTGCAGCTCTCTACATTGCTGTTACATTATTAGTCGGATCATTTGGCTTTACAGAGGTGCAGTTCCGTCTATCCGAAATGTTTAACCATTTGGTTGCCTTTAACCCTCGTTTTGCCGTTGGGATTATTATTGGTGTATTTATCTCCAACATATTTTCACCACTCGGTATCTACGATTTAATTTTTGGTGTCGCCCATTCGATGATTACCCTTGGGTTGTTCATTCTTATTTGTAAATTTGTCAAAAATATTTGGGCACGTTTAGTCATCAATACATTTTTATTTACATGTACTATGTTTATCATTGCATTTGAATTGAACTTAGCATTAGAACTACCATTCTTCTGGACATGGTTAACTGTTGCTGCAGGTGAATTTGTTGTCTTAGCGGTCGGTGCACCGATTATGTATACATTGAATAAACGCTTAAACTTCAAAAATTTAATTTAATTTAAAAGACGGATCTTATTAGATTCGTTTTTTTATTTTCTTGGCACCAAGATATCTTGACACTATTCCGAAAATACTTTACAATTCATTTCAATAAATGCTAAGAAAAAGAATAGTAGCAAGCGGTCGTACTTAAAGAGAGCTGATGGTTGGTGCAAATCAGTAGTACATACTTGTGAATGGGCTTTGGAGCAGCCTCATCAAAAGTGAGGACGAATTTACTCCCCGTTATCGGAGTACGAAAGCGCGCAATTTTTGCGAATGAAGGTGGCACCACGGTTACTCGTCCTTTTTACAGAAGGATTGTAGTGACTTTTTTTTATGGAAAAATTAGATAAGAGGAGTCGAGAGAAGATGAGTATAGTAGTAGAGAAAAAAGGATATTTCGGTGAATTTGGCGGTAGCTTTGTTCCTGATGAGCTTCAAAGTGTATTAAATATTTTAGATGGAAACTTCCAAAAATATAAAGACGATGAAGACTTTAATAAAGAGCTAGATTATTATTTCCATGAATATGTTGGGCGCAAATCTCCACTTTATTTTGCTGAAAATTTAACAAAACAATTAGGTGGCGCAAAAATTTTTTTAAAACGTGAAGATCTTAACCATACAGGTTCACATAAAATTAATAACGTTCTTGGACAGATTTTATTGGCAAAGCGCATGGGTGCTAATCGTGTGATCGCCGAAACAGGTGCAGGTCAGCATGGTGTAGCAACAGCAACTGCTTGTGCAATGTTCGGGATGGATTGCACAATTTATATGGGCTTAGAAGATACCAAGCGCCAAGCATTAAACGTCTTCCGTATGGAGCTACTTGGTGCTAAGGTAGTAGCCGTTGATAAAGGTCAGGGGCGACTAAAGGATGCAGTGGATGCAGCATTTGCTGATTTAGTTGAAAACTACGAGACGACTTTCTATTTACTAGGTTCTGCTGTTGGACCTCACCCATTCCCTTCAATGGTCAAGCATTTCCAATCAGTCATTAGCCGTGAAAGTCGTGAACAAATTTTAGAAAAAGAAGGAAAGCTACCAGCAGCAGTACTTGCTTGCGTCGGTGGGGGTAGTAATGCGATCGGTGCCTTTGCAGAATATATTGCAGATGAAAATGTTCGCCTTATCGGCATTGAACCAGATAAAGCAGCAACATTAAATGAAGGAACACCGGGTGAATTACACGGCTTCAAATGTTTGGTACTGCAAGATGCAGAGGGCAATCCGCTACCAACCTATTCGATTGCCGCTGGACTAGATTATCCTGGAGCTGGTCCAGAGCACAGCTATTTAAAAACAACTGGTCGTGGAGAATATGTAACAGTGACGAATGAAGAAGTGCTTGAAGCATTCCAAGTGCTGTCAAAGGTTGAAGGAATTATTCCTGCACTTGAAAGCTCCCACGCAGTTGCTCATGCACTAAAACTTGCGCCAACACTATCTCCGGAAGAGAGCATTATTATCAATATTTCCGGGCGTGGAGACAAAGACGTGGAACAAGTATTCCAAATGTTAAGTAGATAACAAAATGAAAGAGCGACTTCCTTTATGGAAATCGCTCTTTTAACTATACGAATGAAGCTAATTTCGGATAAATTTCTGCCACATTATCTCGAAGCTTGGCTTTCAGAAACTTTCCAACTGATGTTTTTGGAATTTCATCTAAAAATACCACATCATCTGGTACCCACCATTTTGCAAATTGACTTTCTAAAAATGCCAGAAGCTCCTCTTCACTTGCTGACATTCCTTCCTTCAATACTACACAAGCTAGCGGGCGTTCTTGCCATTTAACATGCGGAATTGCAATAACTGCTGCCTCCAAAACTGCATCATGGGTCATTAACGCATTTTCTAAATCCACCGAGGAGATCCACTCCCCACCCGATTTAATTAAATCCTTAGTACGATCCGTTATTTTGATAAAGCCATCCTCTGTTCGTACCGCAATGTCCCCTGTATATAGCCAGCCACCTCGATACGCATCATTTGTACGTTCATCACGATAGTACTCGTGTGAAATCCATGGACCTCGAAGACGTAACTCACCCATTGTCTGTCCGTCCCATGGCACTTCTCCATGGTCATTAATAATACTCGATTCAATACCGGCCATCGTCATTCCTTGCATTGCTCGCGATTCAATACGCTTTTCAATTGGCCATTCATCCATCCAAGACATATAATTTGATAATGCTACAATCGGCGTTGTTTCAGTCATTCCATACACGACGATATATGGAATTCCATACTGCTCTTCAAATGTACGAATAAGTCGAGTAGGTGAAGCAGAGCCACCGCAACAAATAGCTCGTAGCGAACTTATATCTCGCTCACGCTTCTCTTGTTCCTGTAACGCGCCAATCCAAATTGTCGGCACTCCAGCTGTTAATGTAATCTTCTCCTGCTCCACTAAATCCAAAATGATTGCCGATGTGAATTGTGGACCAGGCAATACTTGTGTAGCACCCACATTGACACTTGCAAACGGTAAGCCCCATGCATTTGCATGAAACATTGGCACAATCGGCATCACGACGTCACGTTCAGAAATGCCCATTGAATCAGACATACTGAGCATCATACTATGTAGCACTAAACCTCGATGTGAATAAACAACCCCTTTTGGATTTCCTGTTGTAGCACTTGTATAGCACATACCAGCAGGCTCCTCTTCCCCGATATCTTCTGGGAACTCATAGTTTTCATCTGCTGCTGCTAATAAATCCTCATACGATAATGCATTCGGTAATGTCGTTTCTGGCAAAGTATCCTCATCCGTCATAATAATATAATGTTTCACTGTCTTAAGCTCAGGCGCAATGTTTTCAATAATTGGTAGCAAATCCACATCAATCATTAAAATCTCATCTTCTGCATGATTAATAATATAAATTAAATGCTCTTCTGATAAACGAATATTCACCATGTGTAAAATAGCGCCAGAACACGGTACCGCAAAATAAGCCTCTAAGTGGCGATGCTGGTTCCAGGCAAAGGAGCCAATTTTCATTCCTCTTGTCATCCCCAGCTTTGTAAGCGCATCTGCTAAGCGACGTGTCCTTTTCGCCCATTCTCCATATGTTAAACGGTGAATCTTTTGTGGGCTCGTCCGTGAAATAATAGTCTTTCTAGCAAAATAGCTTTCTGCTCGTTTAAAAAAGTTTGTTAATACTAACGGCGTCTGCATCATATAAACCATCCATCCCTTCGTCTTGTGAACTCCCTTTGTATAACCTTTGTGAAATATTAACAGCTAATTTAATTGAATACTATTAATATTTTGAATATGATTATAGTAGAAAATTATAAATTAAGCTATATATTCCAATAATTTTCTTTTTATTGTTAACTTTTTCTAAAATAACTCATTCACATACGTGGGGTTGATTTCGGTTCCGGCTGGGCCTTTCCTGGAGCGTTGGAGGGAATAATGAATAAAATTAACACTTGCATACATCAATATAAGTTTACTTAAAGGAGAGAGTAATGATGGGGTTTGACGAATGTATTAACGAAGATTTTAGTGGGGTCATATCAGTCACTCAAAATGGTAAAAATGTATACCGTAAAGCCTTTGGATACGCAGATTTACCAAATAAAGTATCAAACGAGATTGATACGAAGTTTGCAACAGCCTCAGCAGGAAAAGTATTTGTTGCCATAGCCATTTTGCAATTGATTGAACAAAGTCGATTATCTTTTGATAGTTGTATTGGGGACATCTTGAATTTTGATTTAAAGAATATTGATCCTCATATCACCATCAGGCAGTTGCTTAATCATACATCGGGAATACCCGACTATTTTGATGAGTCTGTCATGAAAGATTATGACGAACTATGGATAGATTACCCCAATTATAAAATTCGCACATCATCGGATATCATTCCATTATTTATACATAAGCCGATGATGTATCCTACAGGAGATAGATTTCAATACAATAATACAGGATTTGTTGTTCTTGGTCTTATTGTTGAGGCCATTACTGGCTCTTCATTTGATGTATATCTTAATGAACATGTTTTTATTCCTTGCGGTATGTTGAATACGGGGTATTATGAACTGGACAGATTGCCTGCTCAATGTGCGAACGGATATGTATATGATGACAGCAGGCAAGAGTTTTATACCAATATTTACAGTGTTGACGTAAAAGGAACAGGAGCAGGAGGAGCATTTACTACTGTAATCGATATTGAAAAGTTCTGGGCCAGTCTGATAAAGGGTCAATTGATATCGAAGGAAATGTTAAAAGAAATGTTAACTCCTCAAGTGAAAGAAGAATGCTATGGGTATGGGATTTGGCTGGATAAAAAAGAAGAAGGCATGTTTGATTACCACTTTGAAGGCTGCGACCCTGGTATAAGTTTTTATAGTTCATACGACAAACAACAAGATTTACTTATCACATTGGTAAGCAATTTTGGGTGTAACGTATGGAAAGTTTTCAGAGATATCAAAGGTTTGATCAAACGGTAAATACAACTATATTTTAACCCCGCCCTAAATTTAGGACGGGGTTATGCTTGTTTTAGGTTTTTAAAAATAAATAACTTTATTGTCTTTCACACAACGTAACGGCAACAAAAGGTTTTATCTGTGCGATAGCGCAACATGAGGTTGGTTGGTCATCTGTGACGCTAATCCCAAGGTTCGCCCAGCCTTCATATCCAATCAACTTATATACACGGTATACGTTTAGCAAGTGTCATTCCAATTTTAAGTGATTGCCCGTCAAAATAAAAAAAGACGAAGAAAACTAAATTCTTCGTCCGATTTTTAGGATTATTTGTTTATGAACAAGCTTTTGTTTGTAGCTTGATTTTTAATTTTTCTAGCATATCAACTGTCATTTTTGCTAGATCATACTGTGCTTTAAAGCCCCATTCTTTTTGTGCCGCTTCTATATTTAAAGAATTAGGCCAGCTATCTGCTATCGCTTGACGTACTGGATCTACATGATAATCCATACGGAAATGTGGCAAATGCTTTTTAATTTCCGCCGCAATCTCAGATGGCTCGAAGCTCATTGCAGTGATATTAAAGGCATTGCGATGAATTAGTTTGCTACTATCGGCTTCCATTACATCTACAATAGCTTGCAATGCATCTGGCATGTACATCATGTCCATGTACGTACCTTCTTGAATATAAGATGTATACTTCCCTTGCTTAATCGCTTCGTAGAAGATCTCTACTGCATAGTCTGTCGTACCACCTCCTGGAGGAGTTACGTATGAAATTAACCCAGGGAAGCGTACACCACGAGTATCTACGCCAAAACGATCGAAATAATAATCACATAATAGCTCACCAGCAACTTTATTTACCCCATACATTGTTGTTGGACGCTGTAATGTATCCTGTGGCGTGTTATCCTTCGGTGTCGACGGACCGAACGCGCCTATTGAACTCGGCGTAAAAAATTGCAAATTTAACTCACGTGAAACCTCTAACGCATTCATTAAACCACCCATATTTAAATTCCACGCTAGTAACGGATTTTTTTCTGCTGTTGCTGATAATAACGCCGCTAAATGCATCATCGTATCTGCACCAAAATCCTTCGCTAAATCATGCATTCTTTGTCCATCCGTCACGTCCAATACTTCAAACGGGCCCTTAGAATGCTCAAGCTTCCGGATATCTGTCGCTAATACATTGTCCTCTCCATAAATACTACGAAGTTTTTCTACAAGCTCAGAACCTATTTGACCTAGTGCTCCTGTAACCATTATCTTTTTCATTTCTCCAAACCTCCACCTGTGAACAATTGTACTTTCTGAAAGTACAATAATATATAACTAAACATTGGTTTAATAACACTTCTGATAAATTTCATTATATAGTGTTCATATTAAAAATACAACCGCAATATTTCCAATTTTTAAAAACAGAGCGTAAAATCCTTTATCATTAGTATATGAGGCCTATAAAATATTGTGCTAGAAAAACAAACAAAATACATATGTACGTCTCAAAAGTACATTTATAAGCAATTTTAATTTTGTTTATACTAATCAAAAAAAGAACCTTCTTTGTATGCAAAGAAAGGTCCGTTTGTTCATATTAAATTGAGAAACGCTTTACGGCTATTTGTAAAACTTTTGATACCTTATGTAACTCTTTAATATAATCATGGAATTGCTGCTGTGCGGTTAATTGATCGGCTGTTAAAGTAGCTACATGTTTAGTGGATGCTGCATTCGTATCAGAAAATGATGTTAACATTACTGCATCTTCATTAACCTTTTTCGTATGGTTGGCAATTTCTTGAATGGTTGCAGATACTTCCATTATATATGGCTTCATTGTATGTACTTTTTCTAAAATTTGATTGAAGCTTGTTGCCGTATCTCCTGTAACCTGCACACCCTTTTCAGTTGCGACTAACACACCCTCCATCATTTGCACAGCATAGCTAGAATCTAAATGAATATTTTGTACAATGGACGTAATCGTTTGGGTTGAATGAACTGTTTGCTCAGCAAGCTTGCGAACTTCATTGGCCACCACCGCAAATCCTTTACCATGCTCCCCTGCTCTAGCAGCCTCAATAGATGCATTTAAGGCTAGGAGGTTTGTTTGCGCGGTAATTTTTTCAATCACTTCAATCATTTGATCGATTGTAGCTGCTCTCTCTACAAGATTAAAAATGGCCGTATTCGATTTTTCAACCGCAAGTTTAATAGCCTGTATTTGAGTTAAATTCGCCTGTACAATTTCCGTACCACTTTCTGCATCACGCGCAGTTTTATGAGCAAAATTTTCAACAACCTGCACTTTTTCTAAAATTACTTGCACACCATTTAGCACTTCCTCTAGAGATGCTGTATTGGAAGCTAATTTTTTAGTAGAAGCAGCAGTTGAATCTGAAATAGATTGCACATCCTTTGCAATTTTTTGCGTCGTATTAGACGATTGCTCGGAAGATTCCTGCAGTTTCCCAGTCATTTCTTCAACTTCATGTGCACTATTTGATACTGTATGAAGTAGTCTTTTCACCTCTGTTGCCATCTGATTGTAAGACAATACTACCTCGCCAAGCTCATCCTGCGCCACATAACTGGCATTCGCTGTGAAATCGCCCTGCTCCGCTCGCTTTAATAATGACTTCAATTGACGTGTTGGTATATTCACAGCTTTTGTTGCTATAAATCCTATACATATTACTAACAAAACAACAAATAAACATACTCCTCCTAATAACCAATAACCAAATTGCACATCTTTCTGGTATGCCTGTTGCTGTTCATTAGCTCTCTGAACCAAATAGCTTTGAGTTTCTTCTAATAATGAATGACTTTGCTGGCTTACAGATAAATAAGACTGACCATAAAATTGTTGCTGTTCATTTTGGCCCAATTGTTTATAGTTATTAATCAATTCCACCTGCTGTGCTAGTAAGGTCTTATATTTCTTCATCTGATGGTTCGTCTTTTGATCAATTTCTAGACTTTCTAAATGATTTAATGGCTGCTCAGCGTTTTTTAAAATGACAGTCATTTCTTGATAAGCTCCGGCTGAATCCACTAAATAATCTAATTGTCGCTGTGATTCCTCTAGTTCATTTAACCACCCAATTGGTACAAGCCCTTCAGTATAACTTTCACTTGCATGCCATGACATTTTCCGTAAATAATCAACACTAAAAACACCTAGCAATACATTCGATAGTACACAAACAATCATCAGTATAAGTAACTTGTCCTTCACCATTATGTATCGAAAAAAATGCATCATCTTTGGCCCCTTCTCCAACTCTTACCAATAATAATAGTATGAAGATATAAAGCCAGTGTTATATTTTTGTAAAGATTGCACGAAGAGTTGCAAAACTATATCGATTTATCCCAACACAAAGTTATCATATTAACAACACATCCTGTTACTGCGTTTTGCTTCCGCATATAACACAGTCGTAACCTAAAGAGCTCCCATCAGAAAGCTCAAGAAATAAACCAAACGTGATTGTAGCAATTCATAAATCTACTCATATAGAATCAAATGTAAAATTAATATATTAGTAAAATTGGTTTATGATTTGTAATTTTTGTAATACTTATTTAACTTGCAACCTTCTGTATTTCCTTATCGTTGTCTATTAATAGTGTGGTAAAAAGGAGGTGTTTGAATGTTACAAATCAAAAAATTAGATAAAAGTTTAGTTATTAGCTTGGCATTGCTCGGTATCATTAGTTGTCTTTTTGTTCATTCCAGTAGTACGGTGTTCGAGCAGTATACAAGCTCGTTTATTATAAAGCAGTTTTTTTATTACCTAATCGGATTTTTAGTTATGTATGGAGTAGCAATGCTTGATATTGAACAACTACAAAAAATTGGCTGGCCGTTTTATTGGGCGATGGTCTTGTTAACATTTGCTTTATTTATTGCACCCGAAAGTATAGCTCGGACTGTTAATGAGGCGAAGCGTTGGTACCAAATTCCAGTGTTAGGATCATTTCAGCCGTCGGAGTTTTTAAAGTTCGCACTTTTAATTGTTGTCAGTAAGGTCATTGTTGCACATCGAGAGAAATATGTGCGCCCTACCTTTTTAACGGATATGCGGCTACTCTTAATCATTGCTATTATCACTCTTCCCCCTATGCTTGCTGTTTACAAGCAACCTGATACGGGCATGGTCATGCTTTATATGTCGATGATTGTACCGATGATTTTCTTTTCAGGTATACAAAAAAAATTGCTAATAATCTTTACAGCCATTCCAGTATCAATTCTCAGCGTTGTGGCTATTCTATATGTAAAATTTAATGAATTTTTTACAGACAAAATATTAAATAAAATGTCAGGGCATCAGATTTCTCGAATTAATGGATGGTTGCAGCCTAATGAATATCCGGACTCATCTTTTCAAACAAGGCAGGGATTTTCAGCAATTGGTACAGGACAGTTTACCGGAAAAGGTTACATGAACAATAATGTCTATGTCGTGGAAAAGCATACCGATTTCATTTTTGCCAACATTGCTGAAGAGGTCGGGTTCATTGGAGCGGCATTTGTTATTACTCTTTTATTTTTTGTTATTTACCGTATTGTTCTCATTACAGTAGAAGCACAGGACCCATTTATGACGCTGATGGGAGCTGGTATTTCTAGTTTATTAGCCTTCCAAATTACACAAAATATCGGTATGACCATTGGACTTTTACCTGTAACAGGTATGACTTTGCCATTTTTAAGCTATGGCGGAAGTTCACTCATATCCAATTTCATGTTAATGGGCATTGTGATGATTATCTACAATTCTTATAGCGGCTATATGTTTAAAACAACAAAGGAGTAAGGTGAAGGTGTGTATGGATGATACTTTAAAAAAGAGAATTTTATTGTTACTGTTCCTAACAGGAGTTGTTTTGTTCATACTCATAGTTCGCCTTGCATTTCTTATGCTGTAAGATAATCAAAAAGCTGTCTCAAAAGTTTTACTATGACTTTTGAGACAGCTTTTTATTTAAATTTTATGAATACTATCAATAACAGCTTTTATAATTGTATCAAGATCCTCTTGTACAACATTAAGTGGTGGAGATAATGTTAATACGTTATTGAAGCCTGCAACAGTGGCACCATTTTTACCGATAATAACACCCTGCTCCTTACATGCCGCAATAACAGCATTTACTTTATCTACTGGTAAAGGCTCTTTCGACGTTTTATCTGACACTAACTCGATGCCAATTAATAAGCCTTTGCCTCGAACATCCCCAACATTCGGGTGATTACCCAATGCTTGCTGAAGTGCTTGCAGAGTAGCAGCTCCAACCTGACTTGATCTTTCAAATAATGCTTCTTGCTGAAGAATTTCAATATTTTTTAATGCGACCGCACATGCGACTGGTGATCCACCAAATGTATTGACATGACGGAAATAACCGTATGCATCAGACTCGGTAAATGCCTCATAAATTTCCCGTTTTACCGCTGTAGCTGATAATGGTAAATAAGCACTTGTAATTCCTTTTGCCATCGTAATAATGTCTGGTTTTACACCGTAGTTCATAAATCCAAATGGCTTACCTGTTCGACCGAAGCCACAAATTACTTCGTCTACAATCATTAAAGCTCCATGTTTTTTACACACTTCTTCAATGCCCCTTAAATAGTTCTCCGGAGGCATGATGACGCCCCCACCTGTAATAATTGGCTCTAAAATCATAGCGGCTACTGTTTCACTTAGCTCCCATGTCATCGTCTTATCTACAGCCTTGACGCTTGCTAAATCTGCCGGGGCAAGTGTATCACTTTCATGTTCACGATATTGATCAGGTGGTGCTACATGGATAAAACCAGGAGATAGTGGTTCATATTTATATTTTCGTTCCGCTTGCCCAGTCGCAGCCAATGCTCCAAAAGAACTTCCGTGGTATGCACGGTAGCGAGAAACAATCTTATAGCGAGAGCTTTCCCCTTTTTGTTGATGATACTGACGCGCAATTTTAAACGCAGTTTCGTTAGCCTCTGACCCACTATTAGAGAAGAAAATAACATAATCTCCACCAAGCATTTCATTAATCTTTTCAGCCAGTTCAACTGCTGGTAAATGTCCCTGCGATAAAGGAGCATACGCATTTTTCATCATCTGCTCATGTGCAACATCTGCTAATTCCTTACGTCCATAACCCACATTTACACACCACAATCCCGCCATTGCATCAATATATTCAACGCCATCTGTATCAACAATCCTCGCACCATTTGATTTTTCTACTACATAGGTTGCTTGTGGATTGTAGGGTTTCATTGAATGCCATACATATTGTTCATCTTTCTTTAAAATATCACTTTGAAGATTTACTTGAACCATATCTATACACCCCTTTATGTTTTTTCACTTATTCGCATCGTTATTGCTTGGGAACGCAAATGAACTTGTCGTATCCTCTGTTTCATCTGGCCAGCGTTCAGAAATCGTTTTTGCTTTCGTAAAGAATCGTGCTTGGTCTGGTCCAAACATATGCCCTTCGCCAAACTTAGAGCGCTTCCATCCGCCAAAATTGTGATAGCCAACTGGAATCGGAATCGGAACATTAACGCCTACCATACCTACTTCAATTTCTTCTTGGAATTTGCGCGCCGCCGAACCGCTACCCGTAAACATCGTGACACCATTTCCAAGTTCGTGATCATTAATCAAATCAATAGCTTCTTGTAAGGTTTCAACGCCTACAACAATACGCGCAGGGCCAAATACCTCCTCTTTAAAAATAGTCATTTCTGGAGTCACATTATTTAATAATGTCGGACCAAGATAAAAGCCTTTCGACGTTTCGCATATTTTCGGATTTCGACCATCCGTCACAAGATTAGCCCCTTCCGCAATAGCACCGTCGATATATCGAAGAATAGTTTCTTTTGATTGCTGCGTAATAACTGGGCCAAAGTCTACCTCGTCATCTGTATATGGACCAACCTTTAATTTTAAAATTTTCTCTTTTAATATCTCTGTAAAGCGTTGTTCAGTATCTTTCCCGACGACAATCGCTCCTGAAATAGCCATACAACGTTGGGACGCCGCTCCATAGGCTGCACCTAAAAAGGCATTAGCCGTTTGCTCTAGGTTTGCATCTGGCATGACAACCATAAAGTTCTTCCCGCCACCAAATGCAGCAACTCGTTTATTGTGCTTCGTCCCTGTTTGGTAAATATACTCCGCAACAGGTGTTGATCCAACAAATGAAATTGCTTGTATCTCTTTATTTTCAAGCAGTTCATTAACCGCTTCTTTATCACCATTCACGACTGTCCAAATTCCATCTGGCAGTCCTGCCTCTTTCCATAAGTTACTTAAATATAAGGCTGACATTGGCACACGCTCAGACGGTTTTAAAATAACTGCATTTCCTACCGCAACTGCCATACTTGTAATCGCCAGTGGCACCATAACAGGGAAATTAAATGGAGCAATGGTTGCAACAACTCCAAGTGGAGCTTTTGCAGAAAAGGCATTAATATCGCCGCCTACATTAACCGAGTATTCCCCTTTCAGCATTTGTGGGGCACTTATTGCCATATCTACAGATTCAATGCCACGAACAATTTCGCCCTTAGCATCTTCCTTCGTTTTCCCACTTTCCTCACAAATTATTTTGATAAGCTCATCTTGTCTTTCCACTAATAACTGACGGAAACGATGCAAAACCTCAACCCGTTTACCAATCGATGTCTTTTTCCATGCAGGGAAAGCTACCTTCGCTTGCTGGATAGCCTGCTTCACCTCATCTCTAGTCGCTAACGGAACTTGCGCGATGACCTCTCCTGTTGTTGGATTATAAACTTCCGAGTAACAGCCACTAGTACCTGCTGTTTCAACCCCATTAATAAAATGTGATAGCGTTTTCACTTTTTGCTGAACTGTCATAATTTTCCCACTCCTCGTTTATTGTTATTCAAAATCCAATTTTTCCTTTTGAAAAATAGAACTTGCTTCATCTACTGGGTTAGGTGACTTTTTCTTTTGTGTAACTATATAGAAAATCATCACTACTGCCACTACAATACATGTAAATAAAATTTGAGAACGCATCGATTCAATAAAGAACATAGCGACTAGCAAAGCTGTGATAACCAATATTGTGAAATACGTTAAATATGGGAATAACCACATTTTCACTTTTAATAGCTCGGGATTTTCTTTCTCAATTTTCCGTCGCATTTTTAATTGTGAAAAAGCAATGATTAAGTAAAGAATCAACGTGATTGCACTACATGAACTAAGTAAAAACATAAATACTTTATCTGGTGAAACATAGTTCATAATAACGGCAATATAAGAGAAGAATGTCGCTGTTAATATGGCATTAACAGGTGCTCCCTTTTTATTTAATTTCAAAAATGCTTTTGGGGCCTCCCCTTTCTCCGCTAAAGAAAATACCATTCGAGATGTAGCGTAAAGCGCGGAGTTTAAGCACGATAAAACCGCTGTTAAAACAACAAAATTCATGATTTGCGCAGCTGCTGGAATACCGATATAATCCAAAACTGCTACATAGGGACTTGTTAAAATATCTGAGGAATGCCAAGGTAATAATGTGACAACTACCGTTATTGATCCAACGTAGAAAATCAAAATACGCCAAGTAATTGAATTTGTAGCTTTTGTCACCGCTGCTAACGGTTCGTCAGATTCCCCTGCTGCAATAGCAACAATCTCCGTTCCCATAAAGGAGAAAATAACAATCACTACGCCCATCAAGACAGCACCAAAACCATTTGGTAAAAAGCCACCCTCACCGATTAAATTGGCAGTACCTACTGCATCAAAATTAGGTGCGATACCGAAAATAATAAATGCACCAAGTGCCAAAAAAGCTATAATACTTGTAACCTTAATAAGAGAGAACCAATATTCAAATTCACCAAAAGCTTTTACGGAAACAACATTTGTTAAAGTAAGTGCTACGGTTAATAAAAGACTTAGTAGCCATAAAGGGATTCCATCATACCAATATTGAATAATCGCAGCTGCTGCTGTTGCCTCTAAAGCAATGGCGACAACCCAGAAAAACCAATATAACCAGCCAATCATAAAACCAGCCCACGGACCAATTGCTTCATGTGCATAATGCGCAAAAGATCCACTTGTTGGATTGACAGCTGCCATTTCTCCAAGCATTCGCATGACAAGAATAACGATAATGCCCGCAAAGATATAAGATAAAATTGCGCCAGGGCCGGCTAAGTTAATTACTGAGCCACTTCCCATAAATAGACCGGCTCCGATAACCCCCGCAATAGCGATCATCGTCATATGCCTTTTCTTTAACCCTCTTTGTAAATGCGTCTGTTGCTCCATATCAGCCCACCTCTTTTATTAGATTGGAATACCGCTTACAAAAATTTTACATGTTACATAGAAACGAAGTAATAGACAAACTGTAAAATTCTATGCATTTGTTTTAAACATAATGTAAAATAGACTAAACATTCTTAAAATATGATATTTCGGTTTATTTAAGCAAAAACAACGCATCAATAAGAAATCTAGAAAAAGGTCTATGTTAAAAGGAATGGGGATAAAAATGAGTCAATTTAAGCTTCAAGTGAAGGATGTGTTAGAAAATACATACTTCCAAAGTGCAGAGGTCGTAGCTGGTGAAGATGGCTTATTACGCATTGTAAAATGGGCCCATGTTATCGAAATTATACAAGTAGATAATTTTCTAGCTGGTGATGAATTAGTTTTAACAACAGGGATCAGCCTTCAGCACAGCATAGAGAACTTTATCTTTTTCGTAGAATCCTTAATCAAAAAAAATTGCGCGGCATTGTGCATTGAATACGGGACTTCCATACAAACCATCCCAGAAGTAATTGTAACCCTTGCTAACCGTCACAGCTTCCCTATTATCGTTTTTCATGACACGGTTCCTTTCGTCCGTATTACACAAGATTTACATAGTCAAATTATGAACCAACAATATTTAATGATCTCTACTTTAGAATCCTACTCTCAAACATTAAATAAAAACGCTCTATTAGGGCAGACCTCAGAAGAAGTCTTACAAAATATGTATCATAAATTAAAGACACAAATTATCTTTTCTATTAAAGGTCGAGAGCCTATCTTTTTTCCAAACATCCCGCATCATAAGCGCCAACAACTTTTAACGATGAAAAAATCAGCACCAGTATTTAAAAATGAACCCATCTTTATTTTTGATCAACATTATGCAGATTTAACGCTCTTTAGAGAGGATGGTCTATTTTCGGAGTTCGAATTACTTATTTTAGATCGTACAGCTACTGCGTTAGCGCAGCTGTTAATGAGAGAATTTTATATTGAAGAAAAAAGGGACATTGAGGATGCCTCTATTTTAGCGGATTGGATCGATCAAAAACTATCGAAAGAGGAAATTTATAAATTTATCGTAACCCATCATTCTAACTATAAACTTACTAGCGGAGCCATTTTTATTTTAGCAACTCCTAATGCAATTTCTAAGGTGCAGGAGGATATTGTCTATAGTAAGCTCTACTATCGAAACCTTTTTGAGCAAAATGGATTTATAGCATTTTTATTCGAAAGAAAAAGCTATGTCATCTTTATTTTACTCCATAAGAAAGATAGCAAATCGAGTCGCGAAGTATTAAATACGTTAGTTTCTTCCGTTCAGAAAACCGATTTTTATAAAAAACAAATGGCACAAGGTTATCAAATCGCCATTGGCAAAGTCGTTGCAGACGTAGAAGAAATGCCAAAGAGCTATCAAATGGCACTCGAAACATTGTATATTTGCAGTAAAGTACAAACAACATCTTATTTTTACGATGATTTACATCTGTATCACCTCATCTATAAATTACAGATGCAAGTCAATTTACAGGAAGTGATTCAAGACTATTTACAGCCTGTCATTGAATACGACAAAAAATATAACAGTAAGCTATTAGAAACTCTGCAGGTATACTTACAAACGAATGGCTCCAAACAACAAACAGCCAACCAACTGTTCATCGTTCGCCAAACGCTCTACCATCGTTTAAAAAAGCTTGAAAGTCTCTTAGGAGAAAATTTCATGAAGGGCCATAATCGGATTACGCTTGAATTTATGTTGCTTGCTAATTCTTTAATTGAGGAGAAAAATTAATTTCTAGTTGTTGATTGGATTGGCGGCGTTGTTCGCCTGGTTGGCGGCGTTGTTCTCTGGGTTAGCGGCGTTGGTCGCCGGGGTAGCGGCGTTGGTCGCGGGTTTAGCGGCGTTGGTCGCCGGGTTGGCGGCGTTGTTCGCCGGGTTGGCGGCGTTGGTCACCGGGTTAGCGGCGTTATTCACCGGGTTGGCGGCGTTGGTCGCCTGGTTGGCGGCGTTGTTCTCTGGGTTAGCGGCGTTGGTCGCCGGGTTAGCGGCGTTGGTCGCGGGTTTAGCGGCGTTGGTCGCTGGGTTGGCGGCGTTGTTCTCTGCGTTAGCGGCGTTGTTCGCGGGTTTGCGGCGTTGTTCGCCGGGTTTGCGGCGTTGTTCTCCGGGTTCGCGGCGTTGTTCACGGGTTTAGCGGCGTTGTTCGCGGGTTTATCAGCGATGTTCGTAAGTTTATC
>NZ_JBIWFQ010000011.1:88825-96332 GCF_044763105.1 Lysinibacillus sp. NPDC096212
CAGCGATGTTCGCTACTTTATCAGCGATGTTCGCTACTTTATCAGCGATGTTCGCTACTTTATCAGCGATGTTCGCTACTTTATCAGCGATGTTCGCTACTTTATCAGCGATGTTCACCATGCCTAGCACGCTCAACATCGCTTTGCTCCTTGAGCGTGCTAGCAGATTTTAGTTTTCGGTAACTACTCCGTTATATAATCCTGGTCTGCGGTCGTCATAAACAGGAATTCGGCCTCGTACTTCGTCGACAATTGAAAAGTCCACGTCGATGACAGCTACTTCTTCGTCCTCTGCTCCAACCCACAGCACTTCGCCCCATGGTTGAATAATCATTGATTGACCATTGAAGTTTTCTACCTTTCTAGAAATGCGATTAACAGCGATCACAAAGCATTGATTTTCAATGGCACGTGCTTGCAACAATGTTTTCCAATGATCGATACGCGGTGTCGGCCATTGCGCCGGTACGAACAAGACCTTTGCACCTTCTAAGGCGTGAGCACGTAGCCATTCTGGGAAGCGAATATCGTAGCAAATCACGCCTGCAGCCTCGATTTCTCCAAGTGCAAAGCGATTCATCTCATCCCCAGCTTCTAAATATAAATGCTCGTCCATCAAACGGAAAAGATGTGCCTTGTTATATTCACCTACTAACTCTCCATTTTTATCAAACGTATACATCGTGTTGTAAAATTTATCGCCCTTCTTCGTTGAAACAGAGCCACCAACAATATGTACGCCAAGCTCTTTCGCTAGGTTTGATAAAAATGCTTTCGAACGCTCTCCATCCACATCTGCAAGCTCTGATAATTTTTCAAGAGCATAGCCTGAATTCCACATTTCTGGTAGTACAATAATTTCTGCACCTTGTTTTGCCGCTTCACGAATTTTGTCCTCAGCGCGAGCAAAATTTTCTTCTACTTTGCCAAAACCTACATTTAATTGGATACAACCAATCTTCATTACTATTCCTCCTCTAGACAGTACTGTTCTGTATTTATACTACAATAAATCAACCTTACTTCCATGGTTTAAGCTCAAATATTTAGATTAATATTTCACCACTCAATACTTGAACAGCCGAACCCGCAATTGCCACATCTTTTATTTTTGGTGTAACGTACAATAATCCACCACGTTTTGAAAGCTGTTTGCTAACGATACTTTCTTTTGATAATTTTTCACACCAGTAAGGTCCTAGCGCACCATGAGTGGAACCATTTACATGATCCTCATCAATGCCTTGTGCTGGAGAAAAGAATCTTGAGACTATATCAATTCCCTCATCTTTAGAACGACTTGTAATACAAACACCACGTACCGGGAACTGTTTCATCGCATGAAAATCAGCTTTGAAATCTGCAATATACTCTTCGTGACTTAGCTCCACTATATAATCCAATTCTGTTTTCCCTACATATGTTGGTTTCACACCAAGCCATTCCTCAAGCTCCAAAGGACATTCAATCTCTTCTAACTGGTACTTCTTAATTGTTATTTCAACTAGTTCATTCAACCAATTTGCTTGCAAAGGACCGCTTACAGTCTGGAATGTAATCGAAGAATTGACGGGTACAATTCCTTGTTTCCAAAGTAAAAAAGCGCTAGCGATTGTTCCATGTCCACAAATTGGTATTTCCTTTGCTGGCGTAAACCATCTAAGAAAAAAATCATGATCCTTCTTTTGGACAAAAGCTGTTGTTGGTACGGGAATCTCCTGAGCAATTTTCTGCATGGTCGACTCAGGTATTGGTGAATCAAGTAAACAGACTGCTGCGGGATTTCCCTTGTAAAGCTCTGTAGTAAAAGCATTGACGATAAAATACGAGACTTTGTTCAATTTTCCTCACCTCATAAACTATTGGGCTCTAGACAATTACTAAAAAAAGTAATATTATGTGCATCATATCTTTAATAATTATTATATTCTGAAAAAGGTGGACATGCATGGAATTCTCAAAAAAACTACAGCTACTTCCAACTCAATTTTTTGCAGCACTTGTGCAAAAAGTAAACGCTGCTCTTGCTGAAGGGCGTGATGTTATTAATCTTGGTCAAGGTAATCCAGATCAACCCACTCCTCCACATATTATTAAAGCATTGCAGGAGGCGGCAGAAAATCCTCAAAATCATAAATACTCTCCATTTCGTGGCATAGCAGAATTACGCCAAGCAGCTGCAAGTTTCTACAAACGCGAATACAATGTTGACATTGATCCTGACACAGAAGTAGCTATTCTTGGTGGTACGAAAATTGGTCTTGTTGAGTTACCGTTAGCCGTTTTAAACCCCGGTGATACTATGCTATTACCCGATCCTGGATATCCAGATTACTTATCAGGTGTCGTATTAGGTGATGTTAATTTTGAAGTTATGCCTCTTTTTGCAGAAAATCATTTTCTGCCTGATTATAATGCTTTATCCGATGCAGTAAAAGAAAAGGCGAAGATGCTTTACTTGAATTACCCGAATAACCCAACTGGCGGTACTGCAACACTTGAATTTTTCGAGGAAACAGTACGCTTTGCAAAAGAGCACAATATTATCGTAGCACATGATTTTGCCTACGGGGCGATTGGATTTGACGGCAATAAACCTATCAGCTTCCTGCAAGCTGACGGTGCAAAAGATGTCGGTATCGAAATGTATACATTATCCAAAACGTATAATATGGCAGGCTGGCGCATTGGTTTTGCAGTTGGTAACCCTGATATTGTTGCAGCCATTAACCTTATTCAAGATCATCTATTTTGTAGTCAATTCCCTGCCGTGCAACAAGCCGCGGCAGTTGCACTTACTGCTTCCCAGAGTTGCGTGGATAAGCTAAGTGCGACTTATGAGCGTCGACGAAACGTACTGATCGAAGAAGCTCAGCGAATTGGTTGGCAAGTAACAGCACCGAGAGGCTCTTTCTTTGCATGGCTCCCTGTTCCATTAGGTTTTACGAGTGAACAATTTGCCGATTTATTGCTCGACAAAGCTGATATCGCAGTAGCTGCAGGCAATGGCTTCGGTCAATATGGTGAAGGCTATGTGCGGGTTGGCTTACTTGTTAGCGAAGACCGCTTACGTGAAGCGATCAGTAGAATTGAAAAATTAAACTTATTTAACTCATGAAGTAGACTCTACCCGAAAAACTGTTCCATTAGCTCAAACTTGCTATGGGAACAGTTTTGTCTCTTTCTTGCGGATTCTTTCGCAACTAAATATTATAACAAAATAAAAAATTTTAAAAATTCAATTGACTTACTATATCCTATAATTTATATTAGTTCTATCGGATTTACAAAAAAATATTATAAATCTCTTATCAAGAGTAGCTGAGGGACTGGCCCTATGAAGCTCGGCAACCTCCTTTTTTAAGGAAGGTGCTAAATCCTGCAAACGATCATCGTTTGAAAGATAAGAGAGGACACTTTTTTATGAGCCTCTCTTAATTTTTTTAAGAGAGTTTTTTTTATTTTCAAAAACCGATAAAAAAACTTTGGAGGTATGTTTCATGAAAAAGAAAAATAAAATTTTATTAGGTTTAGCAAGTCTCACATTAGTAGCAGCATTAGTAGGCTGTGGTACTAAAGAAAATAGTAAGGATAGTCAAAGTAAGGCTATTAATGAAAATAAGATTGTAGTAGGTGTAACTTCTGGTCCACACGAACAAATTGCTGAGGTTGTAGCAAAAGTTGCCAAAGAAAATGGCTTAGAGGTAGAAGTAAAATCTTTCTCTGATTATGTTTTACCAAATACATCGTTAGCAGAGGGCGATCTTGATGTAAACAGTTATCAACACAAGCCATTCCTCGAGACATTTAACAAAGATCACAATACAGATTTAGTGCCAGTTGGAAAAACAATTTTAAATCCTCTAGGCATATACTCTGAGAAATATAAATCATTTGATGACGTTCCTGATGGTGCAACGTTCGGATTACCAAATGATCCAACAAACGGGGCTCGTGCTCTATTTGTCCTTCAAGAGGCGGGCTATATTAAATTAAAAGACGGTGCAGACTTAACAGCATCTATTCGCGATGTGGAAGAAAACAAAAAGAATTTGAAATTCATTGAATTAGAGGCTGCACAAATTCCAAAACAGCTTAGTGAAGTAGATGTAGCAGCTATTAATACAAACTTCGCTCTTGATGCTGGCATTAATCCTAAAAAAGACTCCATTCTTTTAGAATCTACGGACTCTCCATATGTGAATTACATTGTAGTACGTGCCGAAAACAAAGATGACCCAACGATCAAAAAATTTGTTGAAGCTTATCAATCTGATGAGGTACGCAATTTTATTGAAAAAGAATTCCAAGGCTCTGTAATTCCAAGCTGGTAAGTGACGATTAAGGACCATTCATAAAATCAAGAATCTGCGGGACTCCTACAGGAAAGCTAGCAGATTCTTGATTTATAGAAGGACTAAGAAAGGAGATATCACCGTATGATTCAACTAGAAAATATAACAAAAGAATTTAAAACTAAAAATGGTATCGTCAAAGCAGTAGATGGTATTAACTTGCATGTCAAAAAAGGTGAAATTCATGGGGTTATTGGCTACAGTGGTGCAGGAAAAAGTACTCTTATTCGCTGTGTCAATTTATTAGAACGTCCAACAACAGGAAAGGTATTAATCGATCATGTAGATATTACTTCCCTTTCTCTAAACGACCTTCGCAAAACTCGTCAAAAAATCGGGATGATATTCCAGCATTTTAACCTTTTAAAAACAGCGACTGTTTACAACAATATCTCGGTACCATTAAAGCTTCTAGGCTATAACGACTCCGAAGTGAAAAAACGCGTTGCAAAATATGCAGAAATTGTTGGCCTAACAGAGAAATTAGATAGCTATCCTAGCCAGCTTTCAGGTGGTCAAAAGCAACGTGTCGCTATTGCACGTGCCCTTGCCCAAGAGCCTGAGATTTTGCTCAGTGATGAAGCGACAAGTGCACTCGACCCCGAAACAACTGACGCCATTCTTGAGCTTCTCTTGAAAATTAATCGCGAGCTAGGCATCACTATTTTACTCATTACACATGAAATGAATGTTATTCAAAAAATTTGCGACGATGTATCTGTTCTTGAATCAGGGGCGGTTGTGGAATACGGCTCTGCTATAGACCTATTTTCAAAGCCTCAGCATCCAACGACACGAAAGTTTTTAAATACCATTTCTCAACGTAATTTATCCCCTTCCCTTATCGAGCAATTAAATGTTTCAGGAAGTGTTATTCGTTTAACATTCCTTGGTGAAAGTACAGGGAAACCATTACTAGCAGAAGTGAGTAAAGTTTATGATGTTCAACCGAATATTTTAACCGCCAATATCATTGAATTAAAAAACGGCATTGTCGGTAATATTGTCGTGCATCTACACGGTGAAGCACATATCGTAGAAAAAGCACTTAAGTATTTTACAGAAAACGGAGTAAGCGTTGAGGAATTAGGAGGCGAATTAAATGAATAGCATTCAAAGCTTCTTTGCAGATTGGTCAGATGTTATTGGGAAATCCATTATCGAAACCTTCCAAATGGTCGGGATTTCATTATTTTTCTCTATTTTAATAGGGATCCCATTAGGGCTTTTAATTGTTTTAACTCGCCCAGGACAATCGTTTGAAAATAAATTTCTCTATCAATTTTTCAATTTATTTATTAATATTATCCGCTCTGTACCGTTCATTATTTTACTATTCTTCATTTTACCGTTTACGAAGCTAATCGTCGGCACAACTATTGGTGTAAAAGGTGTTATTGTACCGCTTGTTGTTTATACAACGCCTTATATTGCGCGACTTATGGAAACGGCACTTTTAGAAGTTGATCCAGGTGTGGTGGAAGCTTATACAGCAATGGGTATTAAACGTCGTCATATTATTTGGAATGTCTTATTACGAGAGGCGCGCCCATCCATTATTTTAGGTTTAACGATTGCCACAATCGGTCTTATAGGAGCAACAGCAATGGCAGGAATGGTTGGTGCTGGTGGTCTAGGTGATCTCGCATACCGTTACGGTCATTTACGCTATGAGGTCGATGTAATGTATGCGACAGTGTTTATCTTAATCATTCTTGTTCAGATTATTCAATCAATAGGTAACCGCTTTGCTGCGAAGTTAAAAAAAGATTAGTAGGAGGATTATGATGACAAAGACAACACATAGCGATCTACTATTAAAAAATATTAATGCACAAGCCCCCTTTCCTATTTGCTTTGCAGATTTAGAAAAGGCAGTTGCAGAAAAAATGGAAGCTGGTCCGTTTGGTTACATCCGTTCAGGCGCTGGCGGTGAGCAAACATTAAGGAATAACCGTACAGCCTTTGAAAAATACTCTATTATTCCACGCTTTTTACAGGATGTTTCAAGTATTGATACATCAATTGAACTGTTCGGAAAAGTACACCCAACTCCGTTCTTATTTGCTCCTGTTGGCATGAACAGAATGGCGCATGACGAAGGAGAGCTAGCCGTAGCACGTGCAGCTGATCAATTAAAAATCCCTTATATTCAAAGCACAGTTTCAAGCTACGCACTCGAGGATGTGGCACAAACAGCTCCCACTGCTATTAAATGGTTTCAATTATATTGGTCAACAAATGAGGAAATTGCCTATAGTATGGCCGCTCGAGCCGAGGCTGCCGGTTTTGAGGCTATCGTTTTAACTGTAGATACAGTCATGCTTGGCTGGCGTGAAGAAGATGTTCGCAATCAATTTTCACCATTAAAGCTTGGGTATGCACGAGGAAACTATATGAATGACCCTATTTTTACTGCTTCCTTACCAGATGATTCATTTGAGTCATATGTACAAGGCGTGTTGCAAAATATATTCCATCCAACATTAAATTGGGACAATGTACGTGAATTAAAGCGCCGTTCGAATCTCCCTATTTTGTTAAAGGGAATCTTACATCCTGAAGACGCAAAACTAGCTATAGAAAACGGCATTGACGGAATTATCGTATCCAACCATGGTGGCCGCCAATTGGATGGCGTAATTGGTTCACTTGATGCACTTCCTGGCATTGTGAAAGCTGTAAATGGGCAAATTCCTGTTATTTTAGATAGCGGTGTATATCGTGGTATGGATGCTCTTAAAGCACTCGCTTTAGGAGCAGATGCAGTTGCCATCGGTCGCCCCTTCGTCTACGGACTTGCATTAGCAGGACAGCAAGGAGTCGAAAAAGTAATGACGAATTTATATGATGAATTAAAAGTTTCAATCGCATTAGCGGGGGCAACATCTATAAAAGGACTTCGCGATATCACATTGGTGAAAAAAGATGGAGTCAATAGTAAATGAATTAATACTGATGAACGCTAAAAGCAGCGTAAGAGTCGTTCACTCAAAATAAAGCGGTCCTGCATTTCGAGGTGGCGATCCGTCGCTTCGAGTGTTTTATCCGGCATTTCGGGGCGGCTTTCCGTCGCTTTGACGTTTCTATCCGTCTCTTCCGGGGGTTCTTTCCGTCACTTTGTCGTTTCTATCCGTCTCTTCGAGGGTTCT
>NZ_JBIWFQ010000011.1:96431-145685 GCF_044763105.1 Lysinibacillus sp. NPDC096212
TTTCCGTCACTTTGGCTCTTCTTTCCATCACTCTGTCGGGGCTATCCATGATTTTGGCTGTTCTATCCACGACTTTGGCGGGGCTATCCACGATTTTGGCTGTTCTATCCACGACTTTGACGGTTCTTTCCGTCGCTCTGTCTTCTATCCGTCTCTTCGCGGTGGCTTTCCGTCACTTTGGCTCTTCTTTCCATCACTCTGTCGGGGCTATCCATGATTTTGGCTGTTCTATCCACGACTTTGGCGGGGCTATCCACGATTTCGGCTGTTCTATCCACGACTTTGACGGTTCTTTCCGTCGCTCTGTCTTCTATCCGTCTCTTCAGGGTAGCTTTCCGTCGCTTTGACGTTTCTTTCCGTCACTTTGGCTCTTCTTTCCGTCACTTCGGCCTTTCTATCCGTCACTCTGTCTTGTATCCGTCTCTTCGAGGGTGCTTTCCGTCGCTTTGACGTTTCTTTCCGTCGCTTTGGCTCTTCTTTCCGTCACTTCGAGGGTGCTTTCCGTCGCTTTGACGTTTCTTTCCGTCACTTCGGCCTTTCTATCCGTCGCTCTGTCTTGTATCCGTCTCTTCGGGGGTGCTTTCCGTCGCTTTGACGTTTCTTTCCGTCGCTTTGGCTCTTCTTTCCGTCACTTCGGCCTTTCTATCCGTCACTCTGTCTTATATCCGTCACTTCGAGGGTGCTTTCCGTCGCTTTGACGTTTCTTTCCGTCGCTTTGGCTCTTCTTTCCGTCGCTTTGGCTCTTCTTTCCGTCTCTTCGACTCTTCTTTCCATCACTCTGTAGGGGCTATCCACGATTTTGACGTTTCTATCCACGATTTCGGCTGCTTTATCCACGACTTTGACGATTCTATCCGTCGCTTTGACCATTCTTTCGATCACTTCGCCGGTGCTTTCCGTCACTTTGGCCCTTCTATCCGTCACTTCGATGGTTCTTTCCGTCGCTCTGTCTTCTACCTGTCACTTTGGAGGGCGCTTTCCGTCGCTTTGATCACCTTGGCTCTTCTTTCCGTCGCCCCAATCTTCTATCCGTCTCTTCGCTGGTCCTTTCCGTCGCTTTAGTCCTTCTTTCCGTCACTTTGGTCCTTCTATCCGTCACTTCGCCTCTTCTATCCGTCGCTCCATCTTCTATCCATCACTTCGACCTTTCTATCCGTCTGAATCTAAAAAAGGGCTACCTCACAATTGAGGCAGCCCCATTTCTTATTGAATAACGCCTAGCTCACGACCGACTTTTTCATAGATTGCTAGAGCGTCGTCCAGCATTTCTTTTGTATGTGCCGCTGTAGGCATGTTACGAACACGTCCTGTGCCTTTTGGAACCGTTGGGAAAACGATTGATTTAGCGTAGACGCCCTCTTCAAATAGGCGACGTGAAAATTCCTGCGTAAGCTTTTCATCACCAATAATACATGGTGTAATTGGTGTTTCAGATGCACCGATATTAAAGCCTAGCTTAGCAAGACCCGCTTTTAAATAATCGCCATTTTTCCACAACTTATCGTGAAGCTCTGTTGAGTCAATCAGCATTTGTACTGCTGCTGTAATTGCTGCTACATCACCTGGTGGTAATGCTGTTGAGAATAAAAATGGACGAGAACGTACTTTTAGCCAGTCAATTAAATTTTTCTTACCTGCTACATATCCACCAACAACACCAATTGCTTTAGAAAGTGTACCAATTTGGAAGTCAATTTCTTTTTCTAAACCGAAATGCTTCACAGTACCCTTTCCTTTACCTGTTACGCCTGATCCGTGTGCATCATCGACGTATGTTATTAAATCAAACTCTTTCGCAATCTCAACGATTTCTGGTAATTTTGCAATATCACCGTCCATTGAGAATACACCATCAGTAATGACCATGACTTTATTGTATAAGCCTGATTCTTTTGCTTCCTTTGCCTTCGCACGTAAATCGTCCATATCTGAGTGATTAAAGGCAATGATTTTCGCACGTGATAAACGACAGCCATCAATAATCGATGCATGGTTTAATTGGTCTGAAAGAATCGCATCATTTTTATCCATAACAGCTGAAATAGCTGCCATATTACAGTTAAAACCTGATTGGTAAGAGATCGCTGCTTCTGTACCTTTAAATTCAGCAAGCTTTTCCTCTAATTTTACATGTAAATCAAGTGTGCCATTAATTGTACGAACTGCTCCAGCTCCTACACCGTATGTCTCAATTGTTTCTTTAGCAATACGCTTTAACTCTGCATTCGTTGCTAAGCCAAGATAGTTGTTTGATGATAGATTAATTAGATTTTTGCTACGTACCTGAATAATTGGTCCGTTTGCTCCCTCTACTGGATCAATTTCATTATATAAGCCTTGATCGTGTAAGGCTTTTAGGTTTTCATCTAAAAATGCATTCAATACTTTTGACAAGCGTATCATCCTTTCCTAGGAACACTATTCTAGTTCCTAGTGTAGCACAAGCATACTATTAGAAAAATTACTTTGTTAATCTTTCGAATAGTGGGGCAGTTTTTTCTCGCCAAAGGGATGATGATATACAATTATCTAATAATCGACGGACAGTATACTCCGCTTCTGCGTAACGCTTCGAATAACCCATTGCATCCTGCATCGCCTCTTTATACTTTGCCCGAATATCTTCAATTCGAACTTCTGCTTCCTGTGAAATTGCGCAATGTTTCCCTATATCGAAAATTTCATCCCCTAGTCTTCCGTCCTGTGGGTCAAAGATATGAGGCTCTGTACTATCAAAAATACAGAAATTCAATTCCGGGATAATAACCATGTCAACCGAGTTTGAATCCAAGCCACACCAAATAATTTGTGCATCGAGTCCTCTTGCATTTGCTTCGTCTGCTAAACCTTTCATTAAAGAAGATTTACCTGTACCTGGCTTCCCTTTGATCATCAATCTTTTAGATACATTTTTTGTTATGCTATCTACTGTATTTTCGGCGCCTCTCGGTGTTAATGTTCCGAGTAAGCGATGGGTGCGCATTCCTGTTTTGTTTAAGATGATTGATTGGAAAACATCTGTCTTTAAATTTTCAACCTGATCATTCAACGCCTGCCAGTTCATACAACTCTGAGTGACTACTTCCCAATCATCATGGATCTTTATAGCATTATTAAGCTTCGAAATACACTTCTCACACCATGACTCTCGTTCCGTCATTGCATCAGCGAGCTGTTCGCCGACCCTTTCAAGCTGAATTTCTTCTAAGCAATCATAAAATGACATCACCCGATGCTTTGTTCCAAGGAAAACCGGTTCAATCCCCCACCCCGATGACCATACAAATAGTCGATTACATCCTTGAACATACACTGCCTCAACAATATCCTCCAGCAAAGCATGCTTGAACCACTCCACTGCAAAGCCTTGCTTCACATAAAAATACCCAAGCTCTTTAAGAAGCTCTGATCCTTTAAACGTCGGTGCACCCTGCAAAATATAAACTAATTCAGCCTCATCCATCATTTCTTTATATAAATGTTTAATTCCTTGCCCAGTCAGTGCGTGTCCATAATAGTAGGTCACATTTCCGTTCAATTTCGATCCCCCTTTATCTTATGCCTTGCATTATATGAAGGAACCTTAAAAAAAATGAAGAGCTACTTTTATTTTTTACAAATAAAAGTAGCTTCTTATTTAATAGAATGGCTTCATGCCCTCTATATTACCAATACACTTCATCAATACCTTTCGACAATAAGGTAACGAATATTGCACAATATAGCCTGATGTTAAAGCAATCATCACAGTGCCAACGCCAACAGGACCTCCGAGTAACCAGCCAAGAATTGTTACAAGCACCTCGATACCCATTCGTGCTGTTTTAATCGTTCCTCCAAATTTTTCAACAAGAATCATCATTAATGTATCCCGAGGACCTGCCCCCATATTCGGAGCAATATACATACCACAGCCAAAACTTAAAACAAATAAACCTACCACAAAATAAGTTATCTGTATGCCATAAATATTTGTTGACGGCAATAGCCAATTAAAAACATCTATAAAAGATCCGATAAGTAGCATATTGAGCCATGTCCCGATTTTTGGCCATTCTCTTAAAACAATTGAAGTTGAAATAACAATTAAAAGCCCTGTTAAAATAGACCATGTACCAATTGATAAACCCAAATTCTGAAATAAACCCACATGCAACACATCCCAAGGGCTCGTTCCTACGATTTTCCCTTTAATGGACATTGTAATTCCAAGCGACATCACTATTAAGCCACCAATAAAAAACGTCCAACGCCACCCCGTAATTTTCCTCATTTCATATCCTTCTCTCTATGTATGATATTGCTCTAACAGCACCCTATTTTCTACAAAAATCCTACTCTTACTTCCTGACAACTTAAATAAAAAAACTACCCAGCATATCATTCTTGGGTAGTGATAATTGGTGCGAGCTTTGCCTTTGTTGCAGCGACTAAATCATCTAGTTGTACATGGATTTGCATGCCGATTTTCCCGGCACTTACAATAATACTTCCTTGCTCTTGAGCCGACGCGTCGATGACAGTTGGATAAAGCTTTTTCATCCCGATTGGAGAGCATCCGCCTCGTACATAGCCTGTATAGCTGAGCAACTCCTTGACAGGGAGCATGTCGATTTTCTTCTCGCCTACAACCTTTGCAGCAGCTTTTAAATCAAGCTCATCTGCTACAGGGATAACAAATACAAAAAGCTTTTGTGCACTTGCCTTTGCTACTAATGTTTTGAAAACGCGAGAAACTGGGTGACCAATTTTTTCAGCAACCGAAATTCCGTCAACTTGGCCGTCACCAGTCTCATATTCAATTACTTCGAACTGTATTTTTTGTTGCTCCAACAATCTTATAGCATTCGTTTTTGCATGCTTTGCCTTAGCCATGTTAAAAAACTCCCATCTGCAGCATTAGGCTATCATGGAGAACATAGAGTCACTTCCTGGTGGATAGCCATCTTTCGCCATTTGTATATGAGTAGCATATTTTTCAGAAGCGTATTTAAATGTTCGCGCCTTATATGCCTCTGCATAACTCTTACCGAAAATTGTATCTGCAAATGGATCCAATTTCAATTCCTTCGAAAAACGTTCTGGTACTTTAACTTCAATTACTTCACGTACAAAAGTAGGCTCATCTAGATCACTTTCATCTAGCTCTTGGCCATTTAATTGTGCTTGCATTTGTTGTATTTGAGCATTTGCACTTGCCGCTACACGAAAATCTTGTGGTGATGGCTGCGCGGGTGCTAGCGCTGTATTCCTCACCTGATCTAAAATTTGTAACGTCTCCTCATCTACATGCTCTAACTGTGAATTTTCAAGAGCTTCAGGCTTTTGCGTTTGCTCATGAGCGAGCACATTCTTTTTCGTTTGTTGCAAATCTTGAATGATTGCTTGCTGTTGAGGCGTGACTTCGTTTGCTTCCTCTTTTTGTTGCTCATAGAGTTCTTGATCTGTATGCCCTAAAAGTAAATTTTCTAGCTCAAGCAATAACGGATTTTTCTTTGGCTGAAAATACAGTGAGTTTTTTCGATATGCATCACCCGCTTGTTTTCGCTGTAAAATCTTTTTACGATTATACTGTGATGTAATTCTTTCTTGTTCTATTAAACTTGATAGTTTCATATAAATTCACCTCGGCTTTCTTATTTAATATGCAAGTTAAATAATAGATATGATAATCTCTTCTCTAATAGTTTCTGTACACTAATTATCGGAATTTTCTTTACCAAATTCAAGAACAAATTAATACTAAGCTCCTAAAGGAATAATCCATTTTCGATAAAACAAGCACAAAGACCTATCATCAAATTCGTTTTTTCGTTCATTTATTACTGTAATATATAATTTCAATAAAAATTATTACTGTTACCACTTTATAAATGGTGTTAATTCACCACTAAAAAAACAGCCCCTCAGCAAGGACTGTTTGTTTCTATCTATCTTTTTTAGGTTTAATAAGTATACTTTTATAGGCTAAGTAACCAAGCCATGCTCCGAGTGTATTTAAAATTAAATCATCAATATCTGCCGACCCAACTGTAAAAATAAACTGGATAGTTTCTACCGCTAGACTAGAGAAAAAGCCTGCCCAAATAACTGTCCGAGCTTTACGAAACTTTTTTGATAATAACGGAAGTAAAAAGCCCATTGGGGTAAATATTAATAAATTGCCTAGTAAATTAATAATAATGATATCCAAATTAAAATACTGAGAGTAATTTATATAGCGAAGAATTGTATCAAAGGGAATAAAATTTGTGGTTAAACGCCAGTCACTATAATCAAACAGCCCTAATTCATTTAGGGAATATTCGCCATTTAATAAAATAATGATTACATTCACAAGACGATCAATGACCAGTTTATAAAAAGCTATAACGGAATAAATACAAAAAAATATCCAACCTGTTACCTTGATTGGTAAATAATATGTATCTATCAATGAACGATAAGGTAATGGTAGCTTGGCACTACCCTGTATATTATTTTTTGTCATGCCTATACCACCTACTTCCCTATATCCTCTCATCATTTTAATATGCTCCACTTCCCCAAGCAAGTGGTAATAATAAGATGGGTAAAGCGTTTTAAAGCATACTAGCATATTAGGAGTACTTTTTCCCCCTATACTATACGTTTGTCCAGGTTCAATTAGAAAGACAAATAAACAAATTTTAACAAAATACCCCCTCAGATGAACAAAAAAAGCTGCCTCAATTTAACTGAGACAGCATTCTTTCAGACTTTATACTGGATTTACTCCGTGCTTACGTTCTGAGAATAATAAGTACTTCGACATATACAGCTCTAAACGTGATTCAAGTGCTTTTCTTAAATCATTTGGCTCAATAACATCGTCAATGATTAGCTCTGAAGCTAGACGATAAACATCGATTTCCTCTTGATATTCCTTGCGTTTCTCTGCAATAAAGCTCGCTTGCTCCTCTTTTGGAAGTTCAGCAATTTTATTTGCATATACTGCGTTGACCGCTGCCTCCGGGCCCATTACAGCAATTTGTGCGTTGGAAAGCGCAATACAGCAGTCTGGCTCAAAAGCCGGACCTGCCATTGCATACAGCCCTGCACCATATGCCTTACGAACAATGACCGTTAATTTAGGGACAGTCGCCTCACTCATGGCAAAAATCATTTTCGCACCATGGCGTATAATCCCAGCTTTTTCAACTTGCGTACCAATCATAAAGCCTGGTACATCTGCAAGGAAAAGAAGCGGAATATTGAAAGCATCACAAAGAGAAATGAACTTTGCTGCTTTATCAGCTGAATCATGGAACAAAACGCCACCCTTTACGCGCGGTTGATTGGCGATAATTCCAACGGATTGCCCATTAATGCGCCCTAATCCAGTAATTAATTCTGGAGCGAATAATTTTTTCACTTCACAAAACGAATCTTCATCAATAATACGTTCAATTAGTTTATACATATCAAAAGGAACGTTTTGATTTTTTGGTATTAGCTCTTCAATCGATTTATCAAATGAAGCTGGTGGCTTTGGAGCCTCTACCTTACCGCGCTCTGCATAATTATTCGGGAAGTAGCTCAAATATTTACGAGCATAGGCAATTGCTTCCTGCTCGCTTTTAGCAAGTACATCTCCGCAACCGGAAACAGAACAGTGCATTTTCGCTCCACCCATCGTTTCCAAATCTACCTTCTCACCAATAACCATTTCCGCCATACGCGGGGATCCTAAATACATCGATGCATTGCCCTCTACCATGACCACAATATCGCAGAATGCAGGGATATAGGCACCTCCTGCTGCAGAAGGTCCAAACAGTAAACATATTTGAGGGATTTTACCTGAAAGCTTTACCTGATTATAGAAAATGCGTCCTGCTCCTCTTCGACCAGGAAACATTTCTAATTGGTCAGTAATACGTGCACCTGCCGAATCGACTAGATACAGTAATGGGCAATTTAGCTTTTCGGCTGTTTCTTGAATACGAATCATTTTTTCTACTGTACGTTTACCCCAAGAGCCAGCTTTAATCGTCGAATCGTTTGCTAATACACAAACAGTACGGCCATGGATTTTACCGATTCCTGTTACAACGCCATCTGCCGGTAAGTCACCAGCTAAGCAGTTTGCGTACAAGCCATCCTCTGATTGCAGCCCATCATCTAATAATAATTCGAGTCGTTCACGTACAAATAGTTTTCCTTGCTGCGCATTTTTATCGTGATATTTTGGTAGACCACCTGCTAAAATTTGTTCCTTCATTGTTTTAGTCGTATTTTCTGTCGGTACATTGCTCATATTTAATTCCTCCTTTTGCCCATTCGGTTACGCCTTAACATAATTGCGATAGCACTTCGTATAACTTCTTCCTTACATTACAATAATCGGTTCATCACCCTAGCGTGGGGTTGATTTCCGTTACGGCTGGACGCTTTCCTGGGGGCGTCCGATGAGCCGCTTCACTCGCGGGGCTCGCTCCAGGGTCTCATCTGTGACGTTGATCCCCAAGGAGTCGCCAGCCTCCACTCCAATCAACTTATACATGTGGCATACTTTTAAAAAATATATCCACAACTTTTTGATGATGAGCATAGATTTTATTGTTTTTAAAATCCTACTTTAAAACCATTCAAAATCCTTCATCAGAGTCTTTACTTCCCTAAGTATTGCGGTGTTCGCTTTTCTTGGAAAGCGAGTAAGCCCTCTAATCGATCTTCAGTAGGAATCAGAGCATTATATGCAAGTGATTCGATTTTTAAACCCGTAGCTAAATCTACTTCAACCCCTTGATTCATGGCGATTTTCGCCTGAACTAAAGAAAGTGGAGCATTCTTTGCCATTTCGAGTGCAAGCTGCTGCGCCTTTTCAAGTACTTCATGCCCCTCATGAACATACTCCACAATACCGTAGCTTCTCGCTTCCTCTGCATTTAATCGACGTGCTGTATAAATTAATTCCTTCGCTTTTCCAATGCCAATTAGTCGTGGAAGTCGTTGCGTGCCTCCTGCCCCTGGGATGATGCCGAGAGATGTTTCCGTAAGGCCAATCTTTGCATGTGCAGCTGCAAGACGTAAATCACAGGCTAACGCTAGTTCGAGTCCGCCACCAAAAGCAACACCATTTAGTACGGCGATAACTGGTTGAGCGAGTGCTTCTACCTTTGCTACCGTCGCCCCGATTAATTGCACAATCTGCTTTACTTGTCGGTCTGGCATCCCTTTACGCTCTTTTAAATCTGCTCCTGCGCAAAAAGCTTTTTCCCCTGCTCCTGTTAGTAAGACAACTCGCACGGCCGGGTCACCGTTTATGTTGTCGAGAGTCGTGCTAAGTTCTTGGAGAAGTTGTACTGACATTGCATTCGCAGCTTCAGGTCTTGAAAGTGTAATAAGCCCAATGCAACCATCTAATAATTCAAAACGAACGAGTTGCGTCATAATTGACTCGCACTCCTTTCATTACGGGCAATCGCCATTTGTTTAGAGGCAACTGCTTTCCCTAGTTTCTGTTCAATAAATAGCGCAGCCTCTAGCACTTTATTCAGCTCTACACCCGTTTTAATACCCATTTCATCTAATAAATACAGTAAATCTTCCGTAGCTACATTACCTGATGCTCCTTTGGCATACGGACAGCCACCAAGTCCACCAAGCGCACTATCAAACTTCGTAATTCCCATTTTTAAAGATTGAACAATATTCGCTAGTGCTGTGCCACGTGTATCATGAAAATGCATCGCGAAATTTTCCGCAGGGTATCTTTTTAGCAATTCTTCTAAAAGACTTTCCACCTGTGTCGGTACACCAACACCAATCGTGTCACCCAGCGAAATTTCATCGACACCCATTTCTAATAATTTTTCTGTTACTCGTAAAACCTTTTCTGGTTGTATGTAGCCTTCATACGGGCACCCAATTACCGTTGAGATATAGCCTCGTACATTTTTATGCGCTGCCTTTGCCCCTACCACAACTTCCTGTAATATCGGAAATGTTTCATTAATCGATTTATTAATATTACTTTGATTATGGCTTTCACTTGCCGACATAAACACGCTCACTTCATCTACTTCAGCCTGCAATGCACGTTCTAATCCACGCATGTTCGGTACTAGTGCCGCATACGTGATATCTTTTTGGCGTTTAATGGCTTGAAGCACCTCCACTGCATCAGCCAGCTGTGGAATCCACTTCGGATGCACAAAAGAAGTTACCTCGATATAATTCAATCCAGTTTGACTAAGTAAATTCACTAACTGTACTTTATCGGCAGTTGCAAGATGCGTTTTCTCATTTTGCAAACCGTCACGAGGACCCACTTCCTTTAACGTGACATGCTTTGGTAGCTGCATAAAGAAACCTCCTTATTCGATTTCTAAAATATCATCATCAACGTTAATGAAATCCCCTTCGTTCGCAATGATTTTTGTGACCACGCCATCTTCTTCTGCTGCAATAGGAATCTCCATTTTCATCGACTCTAAAATTGCCACATCTTGTCCTGCTGTCACTTTCTCGCCCTCTGCTACAACGATTTTCCATACTGTTCCTGCCATGCTCGCTTTAACTGTTGCCATTGTAAATCCCTCCAAATGTATGAATGTACGTCTAGCGCATTCGCACTAATATTTAAGTGCGAATGCTTTAATTTATTTTGTCTCTGCTAATTGTGGTAGATAATATTCTTCTACAAATTTAGTTGTTGTATAGCCCTTTAAAAATTGTTCATGTGTGACTGTTTTCAGTAGCATTGGAATATTTGTTTGAATTCCTTCTACTTTATACGCTTTAAGCGCCTCGATAAGTCGTTCACACGCAATTGCTCGTGTTTCTCCCCACACTACTAATTTGCTAATCATCGGATCGTAAAAAGGTGTTACCGAAGTGCCAGCCTCTACGCCACATTCATGGCGAATACCTTCACCTGTTGGTAATTCAAAAGCCGTGATTGTGCCTGGAGAAGGGAAAAAGGTCGAAGGATTTTCGGCGTAGATGCGTACTTCAATCGCATGCCCTTTTCTTTGAATACTATCGCGCGTAAATGCTAATGGTTGTTTTGCCGCAATCTTTAATTGCTCCTCTACAAGATCCAGTTTCGTAATTTCCTCAGTCACCGGATGTTCCACTTGTAAGCGTGTATTCATCTCTAAAAAATAAAAGTTTTGCTCCGCATCTACTAAATACTCAATCGTTCCAGCATTCACATATCCAATATGCTGAACTGCCTTGACTGAAGCATCTAACATACTTTTTCTTGTTGCTTCAGAAATGAAAGGAGATGGTGCTTCCTCAACTACTTTTTGATTTCTACGTTGAATCGAGCACTCCCGTTCAAATAGTGGTACGACATTGCCATCATGATCCGCAATAATTTGTACCTCGACGTGATGAGGATTAGCAATAAATCGTTCCATATACATCGTGCCATCACCAAAGAATGACTGTGCACGCTTTTGATTTCCTTCAAAGGCTTTTGCCAATTCTTCTGCATTTTCTACGAGCTGCATTCCGATACCCCCGCCGCCAGCAGAAGCTTTTAACATAATCGGATAGCCTAGACGGGCAGCAATTTCAATAGCTTCTGTTACATCTTTCACCGGTGTCTCTACGCCTTCAACAATTGGTACACCTGCTGCCTTCATTGTTTTTCGGGCTTCTAATTTACTCCCCATCGAAGCAATCACGTCCGCGCTTGGCCCAATAAAAACTAAGCCCGCCTCTGTACAACGTTTAGCAAACTCAGCGTTTTCTGATAATAAGCCATAGCCTGGATGAACAGCTTCAGCACCGCTTTCCTTCGCTACTTCAAGAATACGATCAATATTTAAATAACTTTGTGCAACAGGTGGTTTTCCGATACAGAACGCCTCATCCGCTTCCTTAACATGTAAGCTTTCAGCGTCTGCCTCGGAATACACCGCAACTGTTAGGACATTTAGTCGTTTGCATGTTCTAATAACACGCCTTGCTATCTCCCCACGATTTGCAATTAAAACCTTTTTGAACATAACACCGGCCCCCTTCTTACTTCACTGCTGGAACAAAACTCTCTCGTAATCTATACTTTTGAACTTTTCCTGATGCAGTCATCGGATAGTCGTCGATAAAGAAAATATGTCGTGGTATTTTATGTCTAGAGATTTTATCCCGACAATAATCTCGAATTTCTTCCTCTGTTGCCTGCTCTTCTTCACGCAAAATGATCCAAGCTGCCGCTTCCTCTCCATAAACAGGATCAGGAACACCTGCAACCTGTACATCTGCAATTTTCGGGTGTGTGTAAAGGAATTCTTCAATTTCTCGAGGAGATATATTTTCACCGCCGCGAATAATCATATCTTTTAAACGCCCTGTTACACGTACATAGCCCGCCTCATCCATCGTTGCCAAATCCCCGGTATGCAGCCAACCAGCCCCATCAATTGCAAGAAGCGTTTCTTCTTGGTTTTTATAGTAGCCTTTCATGACGTGGTAGCCTCTCGTACATAGCTCCCCTTGCTCATTTTGCGCAGCTTCTTCGTCTGTACCAGGAACGACGATTTTAACTTCCAGATTCGGCAATGCACGGCCAACAGTTTCTACCTTTAACAATAGCGGGTCATCTGCTCTCGTTTGTGTAATAACAGGTGAGGATTCTGTTTGTCCGTAACAGATCGTAACATCCTTCATTCCCATTTTGTCGATCACGGCTTTCATCACCTCAATAGGACAATTAGAGCCTGCCATTACTCCAGTGCGTAACGTTGATAGATCGAAAGACGAAAAATTCGGTAAATTAAGTTCGCTAATGAACATCGTTGGTACACCATGTAACGCTGTACATTTCTCTTTTTCAACTGTTTGTAGCACTTCAGTAGGTGAAAATTCCTGCACTGGTACCATCGTCCCGCCACTAGTCGTAATCGCTAATGTGCCAATTACACAGCCAAAGCAATGGAAGAATGGAACAGGGATGCATAAGCGATCTTCGTATGTTAAACCCATACATTCTGCAATATTAATCGCATTATTAACTAAGTTATAATGCGTTAACATAACACCTTTTGGAAAACCTGTTGTTCCCGAAGTATATTGAACATTAATAACATCATCATAATGAAGCTCTTGCTGCCTTTGATCTAATTGCTCCTCCGTTATTTGCTTTGCAGCCGATAACACATCAGACCAGTTTAGCACTCCGGGGTATTTTGTCTCGCCAATTAAAATAACATTTTTCAATAAAGGCAGTCGCTTTGATTGCAAATTACCCGGTTCACAATGTTCAAGCTCTGGACATAACTCTTGCAGTGTATTCATAAAAGAATGGTCTCGATAATTTTCAATTAAAATAATCGTTTTTGCATCGGATTGCTTCAATAAATATTCCAACTCGCTTGAGCGATAATTCGTGTTGACAGTGACGATTGGAGCACCCATTTTACCTGTACCAAATTGCAGCTGTACCCATTCCGGGACATTGGTCGTCCATACTGCAATATGCTCGCCCTTCTCTATTCCAAGAGCCATTAACCCTCTAGCTACTAAACGACTTTGCCGATTGAGCTCCTCGTAGGTCATTCGTAAATTCCTGTCTGCATACACTAATGCTTCCCGCTGTGGATATTTTTCCGATTGTTCGTCTAGCAATTGACCAATAGTTTGATACACAAGTTCTGCCATGAAAATCCTCCTTTTATGCTATTTAAGAAATTAACAGCCAATTAAACGAGAAATAACGAGACGTTGAATTTCAGACGTTCCCTCACCGATTTCCATTAACTTAATGTCACGCAGATGACGCTCTACGTCGTATTCTTTCATATAACCTGAACCGCCATGAATTTGAATGGCTTGATTACAAGTCCGGAAGCCCATTTCAGAAGCAAATAATTTTGCCATTGCCGCTTCCTTACCGAACGGTTTCTTTTGATCTTTAAGCCATGCCGCCTTATGTACTAACGTACGTGCAAGCTCTATCTCCATTGCCATATCGGCCAATTTAAATTGTATTGCCTGTAGTTTTGAAATGGGTGCACCAAATTGTTCACGTTCTTTTGCGTATTTTAATGATTTCTCATAAGCTGCCTGTGCAATTCCTACAGATAATGCAGCAATGGAAATACGCCCTCCGTCTAAAGTATTTAAAAATTGGCTAAATCCGCGTTTTTCATCCCCTAAAAGATTAGCCCTTGGTACACGAACATTTTGCAAAATAATCTCACATGTATTGGAACCACGTACGCCCATTTTGTCGTAATTGCAGTTGATCGTTACGCCAGGAGTATTAGTTGGCACAATGATAGCTGAGATAATTTTTTTACCATCTTCACGTTTACCTGTCACTGCAGTCACAATAATTTGACGTGCATGGCCAGCATTTGTGATCCAGCATTTTTCACCATTAATGATGTAATCATCACCATCAATTACGGCTGTTGTACGTGTCCCACCAGCATCTGAACCTGCATTGGGCTCTGTTAGACCAAACGAACCTAATGTTTCTCCCTTCGCTAACGGAACAAGCCATTCCTGCTTTTGCTCCTCTGTACCGAAATTATAAATAGGCGAAGCACCTAGGCTAACTGCTGCTGCATAGCTTAATCCTGTGCCGCCACACGCACGACCGATTTCTTCAACAGCAAGTGCGTAAGAAACAGTATCTCCGCCTGAACCGCCATACTCTTCAGGAAACGGAATACCTAATAAGCCTAGCTCTGCCATCTTTTCAAAGCTCTCTATTCTCATCGTCGATGTCTCGTCAACCTCACGAGCATACGGTTTAATTTCATTTTCAGCAAAATCACGTACCATGTCTCGAATCATTGCTTGCTCTTTCGTTAGTTCAAAGTTCATCCCCAGTCCCCCTAATGTTTAATGTGCCATAGCGGATTTCGTTCAGATGTCAGTTGCAATAAATAAATACCGACTAGTCGGTTTGTTTTAAATATTAATAAAACCAGTCTCTTCCTTCGCTGCTGGCTTCTCCTTAACCATAAATTGAACTGCTTCTTCCATTGCTTGTTCAGTGACAATCGCACGCAATACCATATCCGTAAAGACTTCTGTAATTTCCTCCATTGTTAATGGACCTGATTGCTTAAACCATTTGTATGTCCAGTTAATCATCCCAACAATAGCCATCGTTACAATAGTACAAGGTAGTTCTGTACGAAAATCCTTTGTTTGCTGGCCTTCCTCTATGACTTTTTGTAAAATATCCCGATATTGATCTCGTTTTTTATGAATAATTTCACTATATTCCTCTGGCAATGAACGGCTTTCCTCATAAAAAACAGTAATATGTGCTTGATACACATCAAATACTTGGGTCAGTGTTTGTAGCATCGCACATAAACGTGTAATCGGTGTATCGTATTTGTCATATGCCTCCTGCGACTGTTTAATAACATACGAAATAAATACATCGTGAATTTCATACAACAATTCATCTTTCGATTTAAAATTATGATAAAATCCACCCTTTGATGCACCGATGTATTCAACAATGCGATCAACAGTTACATTGTGATAGCCATCTTGCTGAAATAGCACTACAGAAGCGTCAACAATGCGTTGTTTTAACGTTTTCTTTACCATAGGCATCTATCATCCTTCTTTATAACTCTTTACTCCATCACTCTTTATAATTAGAAAAAGTTTTGGGTCATCACCATAATGTGTGGTTGATTTCCGTTCCTGCTGGGCGCTTTGTAGCTGACGCTTTGCTTTCGCACAGAGCTTCCTGGAGGCGTCCGATGAGCCGCCCAGCCTCCACTCCAATCAACTTACGCACATGGCATATGTTTTAGCAAAATGCCATGCCATCTCCTTGTGAATAAACCTGATTTTTCTTAATTATAAAAAAACTATGACACCATTAATATAGCATTCACAAAAATTAGTGTCTAGCATCGAGATAGATTTTATTTAAAATTACGAGAATTTATTTTACATAAAGCAGAATTTTTTAAATATCCACAAATCAATTTCGCCTCGGTGTAATTGTAGCTGTCGCTGCAGAAAACATTTGTAGCTGGCGCTTTGCTTTCGGTACAAGAGAGATTTGTAACTGCCGTTTTACTTACATTACATAAAACACTTGCTGAATGAAGATACGCAAACATACAATTACTGTATGATTTCCAACTTGTTTTCATTACTAAAATCCAAAAAAATTCCCTAGCGCTGTATAAAAACACTAGAGAATCCCAAAAACATGATTATGAAGCTTTTGGTATTTTACGTAACCACGAGATGATGATTGCAATAATTAATGCAAAGCCTAAATACCCCATTGTTGAATAAACCTTCCCAACTAATGTCGTGAACCCTACTAAACTCGCGACAAAGCCTATTAAACCAATCACCACGATACCTATTTTAAAATATTTATGATCAGGTGCTATAAAACGTACTGCAAACGCATAAAGCATCCCTACAGCTGTATTGTACATCATGCCTAATAAAGCAATGGACATTAAGATACCCACTACAGGATGAATTTGTTTTGCTAGCTCTAATGTCGGCATTGCTGCCCCACCAACTACGTCCATTTTAACGAACATAGCGATATTAATTAGTATGATTAAGACACCGAGCATTAAACCCCCAAGAAGACCGCCTAAACCAGCAATCTTGCGCTCTTTTACTGTTCCCCCCATAACAATTAACATCGCAGTACCAGCAGCTATGTTATAAGATACATAGAGAAGTGCCCCCAATATCCAATTTGAAGCCGCAGATGTTTGCTCTTGCGCTAACACATTCTGTTCTGCGATGGTTAAGTCCATTGTGAAAATGGAGTAAATTAAAATAATAAAAACGATCCCCATTAAATATGGTGTCACTAAAGCTATTATATTAATAATATTTTTTACATTTAATAGCAATGTTAAAATCGTAATGATTACCATAAAAATACTGCCAATCATCGGATTTATATTAAACATTTGCTCGAATGTTGACCCCGATCCAGCAAACATAACAACCGCAACACCAAATAAGAAGAATGTAATGACAATATCTAATAGTACCCCTACATAACGTCCCCCAATTTGATAGATAACCTCTTTATGAGAGGTCGTTTGCGAATCTGCTCCTAATTGCGCTAGACTCATCCCTAAAAAGGCAAATGCGATTGTTGCGACAATTCCCCCAGCTATGCCGTAAAGACCGAAGCTCGTAAAGTATTGCATAATTTCTTGTCCTGATGCAAAGCCAGCACCAACGATTAATCCTACAAATGCGCCACCTATCTGCCAACTTTTTTTCATAGAACACCTGCTTTTTCTAATCAATTATTTTCATAGGCTTCCTAACGAAATATCATTCTTGTACTACTCAAGCCACGTTATTTATATGTTTTCTGCGCTACTGTGAATAAATCGATTGTCTCCCTATTCACTTCATAGCCGATCCCCGCTTTTTGCGGAACTTCAATATAACCGTCCTTCACTATAACTTCTGGATCAATGATATCTTTTTCCCAATAACGGCTTGAGCCTGCAGTATCTCCAGGTAAAATAAAATTCGATAATGTAGTTAATGCCACATTATGTGCACGACCAATACCAGACTCCAGCATGCCGCCACACCAGACCGGGATGTTATTTGCTTCACAATAATCATGTATTTTCTTCGCTTCTGTTAAGCCACCAACACGTCCAATTTTTATATTAATAATTTTAGTACTGCCTAACTCAACAGCTTTACGTGCATCTTCTAATGAATGGATACTTTCGTCTAAGCAGATTGGCGTCTCGATTAACTTTTGTAATGCAGCGTGGTCAATGATGTCATCCGACGCCAATGGCTGCTCGATCATTGTTAAATTAAATGCATCTAGCTGTTTGAGTGTTTCAGCATCTGTGAGACGATAAGCTGAGTTCGCATCCGCCATAAACGCCACATCAGGGAACGTTTCACGTAATGTACGCATTACTGCCACATCCCAACCTGGCTTAATTTTGATTTTCATTCGTTTATAGCCTTCATTCACAAAGCCATCTACTACCGCTACTAAATCCTCGATTGATTGTTGAATACCGATACTGATCCCTACCTCAATATTGTCCTTCTTGCCACCAAGTGCCGCCGCGAGAGATTGATTCGTCTGTTGGGCATAAATATCCCAAATAGCACCTTCTATCGTTGATTTCGCCATATTATTTTTACGAATCGGTTTAAATAGTTCATTGACCTCATCTGGATGCTGAAGCTCTTTATTTAAAATAAGAGGAATTAAAAAATCTTCTAGCATATGCCAATTCGTTTGCAATGTTTCCTCGTTGTACCACGGTGAATGGAACGCTACAGATTCTCCCCAACCGATTGTCCCTGCCTCATCCTTGGCCTCTAAAACTAAAAAATCTTTATCATCGAATGTGCCAAAGCTAGTTGTAAATGGTTCTTTTAATTTCATCTTTAAATGTCGAATTGTAATTTCTTTAATTTTCATATTAATTTGCTCCTTCCAGACTTAAAGTTTCTAATTTTACGAGGACATACTCGTTGTAATTTTCTTGCTGCTGCAATTGAACTGCAGCATAACCTTGTGCAAATAATCGCTGTAAAATATGTCGCGTTTTGAAACGCCATTCCAATGCTAATGTCGGGTCTTGCAGCTTCAATGCTTGAAAATCCTTCGGCACAGGCAATGTATATAGATTTTCTTTATATTTTAAATCTTCAGTTATATCTAAGTGTGGGAATCCTTGTTCATTTAGTACACAACTTGCCACTGGTATGGCATCAGTTGCATCTATTGAAACACTTTTACTTACGTAATCAGAGGTGATATACCAGCACACCTCAAAACGATCTGAAGGCAGTCCCTTATTTAAGCCATCCTGCATTTCACCGTAGCAATTTTCTATATACGTATAACAAATACCATTTAATTTGGACAGATTGAGAAAACCATTTCGTGTTTCCAGCGGATCAAAGGTCCACACCATTAAATCATAGCCTCGTTCAATAGCAATAGCTTGCTGGGCATATTTTAATTGTTCACCTATCCCTTGGGAGCGGTAATTTTCGTCTATCCCCAACATATGGGAACATAAATAGCTTTTGCCCTCTCGAAACCCCGAAAAGCCATAGCTAAAGCCAACTAATTGATCACCATCAAAGGCACCAACAACGATACCGCCATTTTTCACAGCTGTTAAAGTTTGATGAATGGGAATTGAAGGCATGCCCCAAACTTTATATTCCAATTGCTGAACTTGCTCCAGCTGTTCGATTGTCTTTATTTCCCTTATGTCAATCATCGCTATCACTTCTTTCTATTCTTTATCTCATATTCTATAAAGCTCTTAAAATAGCTCTCGTGATAATGTTCACTCCGGTAATAAGTCGCTCTCGATTAAAAGTCATTTTCGGATGATGTAATCCCGGTGTTACACCACAACCTAAGCCAAGCATTGTTGCTTTAAGGTTCGGACGTTCATACGTATAAAAATGAAAATCCTCTCCTCCAGGAGTGACGACTGGTGAAGCACATGCTTTTTCACCAACTACGTCAACAATAGCCGAATTCATATGTTGTGATGCCTCATCATTCACTAATGCTGCAACAATATGTGCATCTACATGTAAGGAAATTTTCGCACCATACATCACTTCTACCGATGCTTTTACACGTTCAATACCTTCCGTGAGAGCTTTCATTACTTCATTTGTTTGTGCTCGTGCATCGATGCTAAATGTTGCTTTCCCCGGAATAATATTCGTCGAGGTTCCTCCTGCATTAAATTGTGTCATTTTGACTGACGCAGAGACATTGGGGTCTGTCCAGATTTTTTGTAAACCTTCGACAATCGCTGCCCCTACTTCAATGGCATTAATGCCGAGTTCAGGTCGTGCGCCATGTGCCTCTTCCCCAAGAACTGTCCCAGTAAAAAGCTTTGCAGCACCGTGGTACAATGCTGGGGCATATGTTCCGTCCCGCAATTCTTTTAACGGACGAACATGGACACCAAATAAGTATTCTAAATGATCGATAAGCCCCTTCTCAACGAATGCGCGAGCGCCCTGTGCTTTTTCTTCAGCAGGCTGAAAAAGAATACGTACTGCGCCAGGGAGTGATTGCTCCATATCCTTTAACACTAGTGCCGTCCCAATAGCCATCGTCATGTGGCCGTCATGACCACAGGAATGATTAGCCTTAAATTCACCATCTACTTCCTGCCATAAAGCATCAATATCCGTACGAAATCCGACTTTCGGTATCCCTTCCCCAATATCGACATACAGTCCCGTCATATCCTCGAACAACTGAGGCTCCATCTGTGCCTCCTTCAATAAATTGGCGATGTATTGCGTTGTCTTCTTTTCCTGCCAGCTAATTTCCGGATGCTCATGAAGATGTGTAAAAATATCAGCCAATCTCGGCTGTAAGTTTTGTAAAACTTGATTCATTGTATTCAACTCCATCGATTTGCTAAAAAGCTATTTTGGAAATCATCATATTTTACGCGTTGATTTTCATAATAGTCGTGATCTTGTGCTGTCATACCTGCAATCAGTGTATTTAAAAATGAAATCAGTGCTGGCATTGCGTCAATCGTAGACATTTCCTGTTGTTCATTCACAAAGGTAATCGTCGCATATTGCGTAATAGGTGCAATTTTAGAATCTGTAATACCAATAATCTCGCAATTTTTTTCTTGAATTTCTGCTGCAAATTGAATCGGCTCTTTAAAATAGCGATGGAACGATAAAATAATGACCACACTATCCTCATTGATTTCTTGTAAAGCTCTAATGATTTCACTAGTTTCAAAATCTAAAAGCATTACGTTAGGACGTAGCATATTTAACGTAAAATACAACCATTGTGCCGCTAAATGGGAAGAACCATTCCCAGCAATATAGATTTTTTTCTTTGTATGTAGCAGGTTAGAAGCACGATTAAAATCTTCCTCGTTAATGTTCTTAGCAACATTTAAAATACTCGATGCATCCTTTTCCATCGTTTTTTCATAAAAACGTGGGGTTTCAAAAAGTACCTGCTTTGATTGCAAATAATTGTGCAAGCTACTAGTGTGGCCTTCATTGAATAGATGCATCGTAATCTCCCGCTGCAACTCAGCATAACCCGATAATCCTATAGCGTAGCAAAAACGGATAACCGTCGTTTCACTTACCCCCGCCTTTTCCCCCACATAAGAAGCTGAATGAACACCAACAGTCTGCAAATTTTTGAGGATAAAGATCGCTACCTTTTGCTGACTCTTCGAAAGCTCCTGATATTTATGTTGAATGACTTGTTGAATTGTTTGATTATCCATCAAAGAAGTACATCCTTTTTATTTTAGTTTTTGAAGTTTAAACTTCATTTTCATGTTACATACAGTAGCATAAATATTTTCATAATTCAATATATTTTCTGAAATTTCTGTTTATATGTAAAAATAGAAATTTTTCAATTTAATGGCGCAATATCATAACGAGGGTTGATTTCCGTTCCGACTGAGCGCTTTTCTAGGGGCGTCCGATGAGCCGATTCGCTTTCGCTGCAGGGTCTCGGGCCAACACGATGTTGGTCACGAAGGCGTTATCACAGGACGTGATGGTTTTAGCCTTCGTTCCTCTATTGCTGATCCCCAAAGAGTCGCCCAGTCTCCACTCCAATTAACTTATTCACATGGCATAAGAATGAATAAAATGTTATCCTCAACTGCCACTTTAGTTTCCATGTCCTTCATTTCATAATCCGAATCGCACGATGTCACAAAATGGCGCTCATATTTAGTGAAAACTAAAAAATGCACAAATGTTATTTTGATAACATTTGTGCAATAAAAAAATTTTATTTATCTAAATTAAATCCTTTTAATAGATCTGCAAAAGCATTATTTAACGGTTCTGCTTCTTTTTCTTGCTGTTTCATGTATTTCTGTACACTACGCTTATCTACTTTGCCACCGCCTTCTTTTTTACGACGGGCTTCAAATGCAGATAACTTTTCACGATAACCACATTTACATACGAAGATTTGGCCATCACCTTCACCACGTAGTTCTAGCTTTTTCTTACATTGTGGGCATCGTGCGTTTGTAACGCGTGATACGTTTTTACGATGTCCACAATCACGGTCTTGGCAGACAAGCATTTTACCTTTTTTACCGTTGACTTCAAGCATTGGCTTGCCGCAATCAGGACATGATTTTGTTGAGATATTGTCATGCTTATATTTTTTATCACTTGCTTTAATTTCAGCGACTATTTCTTGCGTGTGCTTTTTCATTTCATTGATGAACACATCTTTTTTCAACTTACCTTTTGAAATGAGCTCAAGCTTTTGCTCCCACTCGGCTGTTGTCGCAGGAGAACGTAATTCTTCAGGTACTAAGTCAAGTAATTGACGACCTTTGGATGTAATGTGAATTTCTTTGCCGCCACGTTTTTCGATTAAGAATGAATTAAAGAGCTTCTCAATAATATCTGCACGTGTTGCAACTGTCCCTAATCCACCTGTTGATTTCAAAGTATCTGCAAGCTTCTTGTCGTTCGTTTCCATATACTTCGTAGGATTTTCCATAGCTGATAGTAATGTCGCTTCTGTAAAACGTGCTGGTGGTTTTGTTTGGCCAGATGTTTGGGCGATTAGCTTTGTTTTTAATACTTGTCCTTGTTCTAAACGAGGAAGCAGCTGCTCTTTGACATCATCCGTTGATTCTTCATCATCAAAACGATTTTGATATACTTCTTTCCAACCTGCAACTGTTACGGTTTTCCCTTTAGCGATGAACTTCTCCTTACCGATTTGAGCTTGTACTGTTAATTGCTCATATTCTTGTGCTGGGAATAATACAGCTAAAAATCGTTTTACGACTAAATCATATATTTTACGCTCTTTATCATTGAATGCAGATAAGTTCACATAGCCTTCAGTTGGAATTATGGCATGGTGATCGGACACTTTACTGTCATCTACAAATGATTTATTCGCTTTAACCGGTTTTGTTAAAATTTTATTCGTTAATGTACGATATTCGCCGATGCCACATGCTTTTAGACGCTCAGGTAATGTGCCTACAATATCAGATGATAAATAACGTGAATCTGTACGAGGGTATGTCAGCACTTTATGAGATTCATATAGCTTTTGCATAATATTTAATGTTTCTTTTGCAGAATAACCAAATAGTTTATTGGCATCTCGCTGTAATTCTGTTAGATCATAAAGACCTGGGGCAAATGATTTTTTAGGCTTGCGGTCAATTGAAGCAATCTTTGCATCTTGATTGCCTAATGCTTTGACAATAACGTCGACTTTTTCTTTATTGAAGCTACGTGAATTACCATTTGCATCTTGCCATGTAAGCTTTAATGAATCTGTTTGTGCTTCAATACCGTAGTATGTTTGTGGTTTGAAGTTTTTAATTTCATCTTCGCGTGCAGCAATCATCGCAACAGTTGGAGTTTGAACACGACCACAGTTCAGCTGTGCATTAAATCTTGTCGTTAATGCTCGTGTCGCGTTTAATCCGATATACCAATCCGCTTCGGAACGGGCAACAGCAGCAGCATATAAATTTTCGTAGTTTTTACCCGGTTTTAAATTAGCAAATCCTTCTTTAATTGCTTTATCTGTAACAGATGAAATCCATAAACGTTTAATTGGCTTTTTCACATTTGCTTTGTCAATAATCCATCGAGCAACTAATTCACCTTCACGCCCAGCATCCGTAGCCACAATGATTTCGTTGACATCATTACGTGTTAATTGTGATTTGACTGCATTATATTGCTTGCCTGTTTGCTTCATCACTACTAGCTTCATTCGGTCTGGCAACATTGGAAGGTCTTCTAAATTCCATGTTTTATATTTATTATCGTAGGCTTCTGGATCAGCTAATGTCACTAAATGACCTAATGCCCAAGTAACTATATATTTGTCACCTTCTAAAAATCCATTCCCCTTTTTATTACATTTCAAAACATTTGCTATATCACGTGCAACTGAAGGTTTTTCAGCAATAACTACACTTTTAACCATATATTTTCGTACTCCTTTACTAACTATGTACTGTCTAATATACCATAAGTTCGGGGCAGAAATTGATTAGAGCTACCTTCTTATTCTTCATAATAGTCATTGTCGGGGAACTGATTAGGTAAGCAAGTTAAAATGATCAGGTTCCCCGCAGAGCTGATTAAACGGTTAATTTAAGGCTGTTTTCTAAAAGATTGTTGCTGTTAAAACATAAAAAAACAGAATAAATCTACAAAATGTGTAGAATCAACTCTGTTTTTTTGTTTGAAATTTCGTAAATTGAATATTTAACTAAAGTACCTGTTTATCAATATTAGGATTATCAACCATCACATATAACGTAGCCCAATCGGAAACTTCTTCCCTTGTCATTTCACTTTTAAGAACTAATTTTTACAGTTGGTTGCTCCATTCTACACCACCCAGCTATCCTAAACTCAAGCCCCCGTTAGTTCAGTAAGGATTTAACAATTAGTGTTACGAATTATTTTAATGTGTTAGTTTCTCTATCTATTAGATGTTTACCTAAATCTGCATTTGCTCTTTCATAGCCAGCCGTGACTTTCCAACCAAATATATTATTCTGGATTTTCACGTTTGATGTCGTATTAATAACATCTGAACCATTTGTTCTTAATAACAAATAATAAGTATTAGATACATCTGTTTCAACAACATCTATTAGCTGTGTAGAATCATTATCAAACACCGTTGTTATATATTTTTCAATTGCTTCATCACGAGTTGAAAAGTGAGTGGAATATTGATAAATACCAAAGGAAATAATAATTATGACCACGATTGAAAATAAGTAAATCAATAATTTTTTATACTTATTTTTCATGCTACCCCTCCTCTTTTACTTTTCTAGAAACTAATCCGACACCCTACAGAAAGTACCTACTTATTAAACTCGTTAGTTCAATAGGAATTTAATTGTTTGAACTAAACTCTATTAAATTAGATATATTGTATTCTTTTTCTATTTGTTCATTTTTATTGTTAGTCCATGACACGGTGATTTTTTCATTATTAAACGCTTTTCTAATATCATCATCATTCAAACCTTTTGTATAAAAAACAAATTCGTGGTGGTATGTTGCAAAATTTTCATTTTCATTATCCTGACTATACCATTCACCATTCCAATATCGTGTGATGTCATCTATTCCATTCAACACTTGCGGCAGATTCTCAAATTTATACATTTCGATTTTTCTTTCTTTCACTGAATCTGTATGTTCCATAGTGAAATTAAACTCAAAAATTTTAAAGTCTTCCTGCTTTGGTTCAATTAAATCTTTAGTAGCACCAATTTTTCTGTATTCTTCATCACTTACTGGAGAAACCTTGGCTTCAATTTCTATCAGTGGTGCTTTATCATTACATGCTGTTAGTAATACTAAACAAACTAACACAACGAAAATCAAACTTAATTTTTTCATAATCACACTCCAATATATTCAATATTTGGATATCCAAATTATAACATTAACTCTTCAACTAAACTGCCCCGTTAATTGAATAAAATTGCCTAATTTAAAGAGCAAATTCACGTTAATTGTGAATTTGCTCTTTTTCTATGCTTCAAAAAAATGTTTACGATGAACTGCATACTCAAACTCTCAAAACATATGTTGAGTTAACAGAATGTTCACAAAATCGAAAGGGGATGAATGAATGGATGCTCGAACTTTCAGACCTCGGAATGTGATTTGTATGACAATTGTTGTTTTTATATCGATGTTAATTGGTTACGGGATATATATAAATTTTATTGATGTTCCTTTTCCATGACGGCCTTATTTCTTTAACTGACTTAACAAGAATTTTCGGTTGTCTAGTATGCGCTGATCTTTTGGCTTAAATTTACGCGCTGCTTCATTATGCTGATATGCATTTTCATAAAGACGCAAGCAATTGTATAACAAGCTTAGCTGTAAATGTGGAAGCCATGTGGAATAAGCATGCTTGTGTGTAGCCATTGTCTGTTCTATAGGTTGCTGTAATGCTTGTGAATACCAGTAAATAGCCTCTTTATTTTTCGATTGCTTCATAAAAAAGTGACCGATTCGACAGCATGTTTCTGGTCTTGGTCGATCATATAATAATGATTGTAAAATAGCTTGTGTTGCTTGTTTTGAATCGTGTAGCTGTTGGTAGCAATCCGCTAAATTTAAGCAAGCTTGAATTTGATTATCAGCAGGTCCTTTTGCGGAATCTAAGAAAATATTATAGTGATTGATTGCTTCTAAAAATCGCTGATGAATTTTGAGCTCATTTGCGTAATGAAAAATTTCTCTAGCTGAAAATGGGTGCCCTTCTTTCTTTAAACGCTCATAAATATTAATATTGCGATGAATATCACTTTTTCTTGGCAAATGTGTAATTGCTATATCACTATGATAGAGCTGGCCTGTTACGTCTAAATATTCATGGACGGCACCCTGCCACTGAAAATTACGTGCACGTTTTACGAGACGAAATCTTTTTTCACTGGATTCTACACAGCCATCTGCATCGAGCGTTACATAATAATCCATGGAAACAGCATCGACATTTGGATGATAAAGTGACTGTTTAAGTTGTAGGAACTTTTGCTGATGTTCTGTTGTGATCACGTCATCTGCATCGAGCCATAAAATAAAATCTTTCGTAGCTTGTTGAAAGGAAAAGTTTCGAGCTTTGGCAAAATCATCGCACCAGGTAAAGTCGAAAATTCGAGAGGTATAGTTTCGGACGATATTTTTTGTACGATCAGTTGAGCCCGTATCAATAATATTGATTTCATCCACTAAATGTTGAACGGAGTCTAGGCATCTTTCAATAGTACATTCTTCATTTTTAACAATCATACATAAACTAATCGTAAACATCGGTCCCCTCCTTTTTTTGTAATAATATATGCAAACTTAAAAATTTAACGAGGCTATTTACCATTTTATCTCCTAACTTTTTGAATTTATCACCCAACTTTTCCGTTTTATCGACATACGCCTCAAAAAGCACAAAAAAACGAACGCTGCACACGTTCGTTTTTTGTCTTATAAATATTGTTCACGCCACCGTAGTTGTTCTTTTTCTGTAAGCTGTTGTTCTAGGTGCGAATCCCATTGATTTAACAGTGCATTCCATATACGAACGAACAAAATATTTTGTTCTTTATCGTGAAGGACAAATTCAAGGCATGGGATATCATTGATTTGTTTAGCGTCTGTTTCAACAATTTTTGAAATTATTTTTTGAGAGGCTCCGGCTCCAGCTTCAGCTTTTTCCCCATCCTCTTGCTGTAGCGCTTCTATTAACATTGCTTCTTCGAAATGCTCCTGCTTCTCAGCCTCTTCATCCACATAGCGATATAGTTCTGGTAGATCATCGTATTCTTCCATATTGTCCTCGTCGACAGCAAGAAATGCAAGATGGCATGGGCTATAGTAAAGATTAGCCATTTCTACATCTAGCTCCTCTTCGAAGATGCCACGTTCCAGTTGCTGCTGTCCTTTAGAGGTTAATCTATAGAAGTTTTCCATTTGCTCAATAAGACTTACTCGAGACATTAACGATACTAAATCCTCAATAAATAACGGATCGACTAGTAATAGCTCACTTAATTCTTGTGCGTTTGCAAAATCCGCTTCCTGTATGCTCATTAACAGCATTGTCATCAAGACATCCATCGTAGAACGACGAACTGGCTCATAGGTCACTTCTACTGTTCGAATCGGGATGCTCCATTCATCGGTTTTGACGATTTTAATATTGCGATTTTGCTGAATTTCTCGCATTAAGCGCTGCTGTAATTTTGACAATCTACATCACCTGTCCTTCATGATTACGCAAGCCGTTATAGGATTTCACGGTCTTTAACAGATTGCTGTACATCTCTCGTGTATCTGGATGCTTCGCACGTTTGGCAAACATCTCAGCACTTCCGACAAGTAATAATAGTTCCCGTGCACGAGATAAGGCAACGTTTAAGCGGCGATAATCTCTTGCAAAACCAACGTCTCCCCCTTTAGGCGTATTACGTACCATACTAACTAGTATGACGTCCATCTCCATACCTTGGAACTTATCGACTGTCCCAGTTCTAAATTGAAGATGCGGTAGCTGTAATTCCTGTTGCAGAAGGCGATTGATTTTCTTTACTTGCTCCCCATAGAAGCTAATTACTCCAACACTTTTTTGTGCATCCTGAGGTATACGTCCAGCTGCTTTAGCTTCAATAACAGACTTATTCAAATCTATTAAAATACGACGAATTGTTTGTAATTCACCCTCATTGTAACGACTCGTTCCGCCCTTTACCTGCTCCTCTAAATAAGGTTTTTCAGTTGGAATATCAACCCATAACAAATGATCATCTCGGTTTACAAATTGTCCTTCTAGGCAATGGTCTCGTGCTGCATCCGAATCTGGTAAACCACATTGCAAACCATTTTCCTCTTTCGCGTAAAACGGTGTAATACTGTGCATAATTTTTTCATGCATTCGATACTGCAATGCCAGCATTTGCTTATGTGTTTGCGGTAAGTTATTAAATAAGCGTTCAAACAGTGATTCACGCAGTAAATTTTTCAACTCCTGTGCGCCGTCAAAGTTTGGATTTCCATCGAGCATTGCTTTTAATGTTTCCTCCAACGTATCGTCTCCAAGTAGTGGAGGTAGCTGATGATGGTCGCCTACTAAAATAACTTTCTTCCCCTTAAGCATTGGCAATAATAGCTCTGGTGGTGTTGCCTTGGATACTTCATCAATAATGACAACATCAAATGTCGGGTAGTTCTCCATAAACTCCTTACTTGCCGAAGCAACACATGTTGTACCGATAACATTCGCATGACGCACATATAATTTACGAATTTCATCTAAATCATATTCAGTAGCATTTTGCAGCTTGTCACGCCATTGCTCTTGTAATTTTTTTCGAAGAGGTAGTTGCTGTTCCTTGCGCTGTAATTCCACTATTGCTGTTTTCGAAGATGCAATTGCTTCCACCACTTCCTCGGAAGTGCGCTCTGGTGTTGATTGTAGAAGCTTTGTGCAAGCTGTGAGCTGCTTCTCCTTCTTCAGTCCAGCTATATTAATTTCTTTTATATTTTCTTCTAATTGTGTTAGCTGTTGTTCAATCTCTTGTAAGCTAGTCTGCGCTGTTTGAAGTGCCGCTTTCTTTGGTAGAAGCTGTGTATGAGCATGCTCTACTGCCTCAAGCTGTTGACGTGCTGTTTGAAGAGAAGATTTCGATTGTGACACAAGCATTTTTAAATGTTCTACAGACTCTTCTGGCTCGGCATCAATTTGGAATGCCTCAGCTAGCTGCTGAAGTCGTTCTGTATGTTGTAAAAATGGCTGCAATTGTCGCTGTAAGCTTTGAACGTCAAAGCTAGTAATCGCGCATTCTTGATGTACTAAGCCACCAATACCTTTACGCAAGGATTCAAATTCCCGATCTTTATGATCTTGTTGTTGTTTAAGAGCTACACCTTTTTGCCAGACAAAATCACGACGCATATATAAACCGAGCAAGAAACTCTCAATTTGCTCGGCAGGCGGTGTTTGTTCATCTTGAAAGGCTGTATTAAGCTGCGCAAAAACACCTGTTAAATTTTGCAACGAAAACGATTGAACTTGCTGCACTCTACTTTTAGCAAGGGCACGTTCTTTTTCTTCACCAGATACTAACGATTCCAGCTTTGCGATCGCTTTTTGCAAACGTGAATTGATGGTTGCCCATGCCTCTAAATCTTTGGCATCCTCTAAATGCTGCAAGCGATTAATTTGCTGTGACAGCACATAGGATGGGCGAATGTGATAGTGCTGTAAAAATCGTTCAATTCGCTCATAGGACGTTAAATTACTAATATATTGTTCGGCTTCCTTCATTAATCGAAGACGATTATTTTCCTCTTCATATTTCGATTGGATATCTTTGAACTGCAGTGCTAAATGCTGCTTTTGCTCTTGCAGCTCCTTATATTGAGCAGCTGCTTCCAATTGCTCCATTTTTTGAGTAGTTTCTTCTATAGTAAGCTTTAGCTGCTCTATAGATGGGCTTTCAGCAAGGGTTTGCTCGAGCGACTTTACAGCAGGCTCGATTTGCGCCAGCTGTTTTTCGTAATGCTCTTTATGTGCCTCATTCTCCTGCTGTTCAGCTTTTGCTGCCTTTAATTCTTTCTTTAACGCTTGTATTTCCTGCTGTAAAATGGGCTCGTCAATTGTGGCCTGTTCTTTTGCAGCTATTTCCTTTGTTAACTCCTCAAGCCACGCCTCAAGCTTTTCTAGCTCTTCTTCAGCCTTGGTAATACTTGATTTTAGTTCTTGTTCACGTTCTGTAAAGGCTGTAATTTCCTCTTCGATCGCTGCAAGAGTTTGCTCACGCCAATGAAGCGCAACATTTTCCTCAATAAATTTCTTACCCTCTTCTTCAATACTTTCCGTTCTACCGTAACGTAAAATTCGAATTTCTTGATTGGAAAGAAGTCGTCCTAATGCATTATCCACGGCTAGATTTGATTGAGAAGCCACGAGTGTTTTTAAGCCAGCCTTAACATTTTGCTGACAAATTTCAGAAATAACAGTTGTCTTACCTGTACCAGGAGGACCTTGAATGACATACAAATCTTCAACAGACAATGCTCCTAAAACAGCCCGTCTTTGATATTCGTTTAAATTATTGTGAAAAACAATATCCTCTCGAAGCTTTGATGCTCGGACAGTTGGGCGTTTTTCAAATAGTATTGTCTCTAAATTAGGGTTAACTGCCTCGCCTTTTTCTAGCTTTGTAAAACCATTGCGCAATCGTCTAATTTGACTCAATGTCGCAAAATTACTAAAGCTTGCTTGCTTTGAACGAAGGTTAAGTTGATCTTTACGTGCTAAATCCTGCACAAAGGGCTTTAAGTCAATTTCTATTGTCTGCTTCCCTGCATGAGCCTTTAATACTTGTCCAATTTCACCGCGTACCCCTTGAATGCTCACACTTAACCCTTCAAGCTTCTTCCATTCCTTCGATTTTATATATGGGCAGACAATTGTCAGCCTAGTAAAATCTTCATTAAAATAGCTTTGCTTAAACTCTGTATGAATATCATCAATGGTCGCATCCCGTTCTTGAATTTTTAAATAGCCTTCCCAGCTCGAGATACGCTTTTTCACATATTCCGTGCGTTCCTCGGCTATCGGTAGCCCTCTTATTTTCGTATGAAGATCAAGCGGTATCCCTGCTCCATTATTAGGTCTTGTAACAAATTCTAATGCTGCTGGTAAGCGCCGGTTTGTATTGATTGGGCCCCGCATATGTACAAAACGAATATTTGTAGCTAGCAATCCTTCAACCTTTAGCACACAATCCATAATGGCTGTTTTCTCAGCAATGACGTCGGTTAGCTTTTCATTTTGCTCCGCATTAAAATAAATCGATAAAAATGTTTCACCAACTGTTTTTGCTTTGCGCTTTTCGATATAGACGGTGAATGTTTTTTGTAAGGCAAAAAAGGCATGCTCATTTGCTGAGCATTCCTCTACCGCTTCCTTCGCCTTATTAGTCAATATTAGACTACAGCGTTGTTTTTCTAGTATAGCGATGTCCTGCATGAGCAGCCCTCCCTTCCGTTTCACTAAAAATCTATTTTATCACATCGTAAAAGGATACTTGAAAAGAAAAATCCCCTGCACAGTGATTTCTTTCCACTGCACAAGGGATGAATTTTATTTTAATGTTGATCAATCGGTTCTTTCGGCAATGTTTTGCTCATTTCACAATACTGTACAAAAACACGAGCCAATTCACGTAAACGACTATGAACATCTTCGTCGACAATCTTATTATCTGCATCAAAGTGAGATGTGTGTGTGTATACATAGTTCGGCGTTACAAGTGCACGGAAGTAATCTAAAATTGGTTTCAACTGATTTTCTACTACTAAATGGTGCTGATACGTACCACCATTTGCCACAATCGATACAGGCTTATAGCGCATTGTTTTCGGATGCAAGAAGTCAAATGCATTTTTTAAAACGCCTGGAATCGATGCTTGGAAAATCGGTGTAGCGATAATATACGCGTCCGCTTCTTCGAACTTTTGAATCATTTCCTTCATGTCATCATTTAACGGTGAACCGTCTACAATTTGATGCTTATATTGACTAAAATGCATAATTTCTAACTCGAAACTTGCATCTAATTCTTTAATATATTGCTCCACTTGTTCTAAAATAGCACCAGTTTTACGACCAAACATTGTGCCATCAACGAGTAAAATTTTCATTTTCACTTTGCCTCCACATTCATTTCTACAATAATATTGTAACAAATGAAAAGAGGCACGGAAAGAATTGTGGTGGTTGAAAGCGTAAATTCAGTCTTTAGGCGGAATGGAGTCTACGCAGGAAATATGATTTTGAAAAAAACTTTTGGCATGTTGATTGTTTGTTATTAAAATAATATTTTCACAAATGAATTTGTTACTACTACTTAGAAGACGCTGATTATTACTACGGGCTACTCGCTTCCCTGCGTATTAAGTTGATTGGAGTGGAGACTGGGCGACTCCTTGGGAATTAGCGATAGAGGAACGAAGGCTAAAACCATCACATCCTGTGATAACGCCTTCGTGACCAACATCCTGTTGGCCCGAGTCCCTGCAGCGAAGCGAAGCGGCTCATCGGACGCCCCCAGGAAGCTTTGCTCTGTGCGAAAGCGAAGCGACAGCAACAAAGCGCCCAATCGAAACGGAAATCAACTCCACGTTACGGTGATGAACCTTTATTTATCCTGACGACGTTGGAATTTTACTTCTTTATCAACAACGGTTTCCTCTATTTTATATTTATCTCGATTAATCACGACTTCCCGATTTACTTTATCGCCTTCATCGTTAGAACTCGATAATTTGCGATTATCCCAATTAAATAAATTCTCCCTTGAAACATCCTCACCCTGCGTTTCAGGGAAATCTAGCTTAGCCAATTCCTGAGATGGATAAATTGTAACCGGCTGTTTATTGCCATACAGCGCAATAACGATCATCGCCTTCGCAACCTGGGAAGCTTCTATAGCTCTTGAACGCTTTAATGGCCCAACTAATAACGGCTTTACTAGCTTTAAAGCTTTCTCTCCCGCCTTTTCACCTAAGCGAAATTCCTCTCTATCGCCAACCAATAAAGATGGGCGAATAATTGAAAGCCTCTGTAAACCTAGCTCTATAAGGTCATGTTCAAGCTTTCCTTTTACTCGATTATAGTAAAATGATGAACTTTCATTTGCCCCCATTGCTGTAATGACTAGCATATGTGGGATTCCTCGATTTTTCGCTAATGAGGCAATTGTTAGCGGATATTCAAAATCAACTTTCTCAAATTCCTCACGTGATCCTGCCTTTTTAATCGTTGTTCCTAAACAACAATAAAGCTCATGTGCAAATTCGATATCTTTTTCCTCTAAAGTATCAAAATTACGAATTTTTACTTCTAGCTTCGGATGCGTAAATGCTAGCGCTCTTCGTGCAATAACCGTAACTGAAACATATTCATCGTTTTCACATAATTGTTCTACAAGAGAGGTACCTGTTAATCCAGTAGCCCCTACAACAATCGCTGCGCGCATTCCCATTGGTTGTACCCCCTTCTATGTTCATATGTCCCAGAAGTCACTCTGCCGGAACAATAGTTTTGCTGAAAAACTGCAACAATCCTATGTATCTTCTTGCAAACTCTACTTTATTTATCGGTCAAAGAAAGAGCTCTTACTCATTTAATTTTATGTTTTTATCAATTATGCCTCGGTCAAAATGATTTAATAATCCTAATTTTTTACACATACTTGCCCTTCATCCACCATAGTTTAAATAGACGGATGAAAGGATGGGATACATTTGCAAAACGAAATTCAAACAACGGAACTAAAAAAGACGATTGTTTTCATTATTGAAAGCTGTATCGATAAAGGGCTGTATCCTTTTGAACGGGTTGCCACGCTGGCCAAGCTACTTACAAATGAAAAAGTTTTCATATTTGTAAAGACCCCTTCAAATGATGGGATTCAAATTTTAATGAATGAAAATCTCTCGCCAATCTTATTTGAACATTTCGATGAGCTACCAAAGCAAATGAAAGGTATTCAGCCTGATTTAATTGTAAGGGATGGTCGTAACTCTGAAAGCTGGCAAGTACAAAATTTACGACCATTCTGCAAAACAATCATTCATTTTGATGATTTGGGTGAAGGTGGCCAAGCCTGTGACTGTGTATTGCTAGCACTCTATCAAGAAGTTAAAGATTATTTACCATCTCATTATATTGGTGGTAGTTTCAACTTCGCATTACCACAAGCTTTTCAGAATTTTGATGATCGACCAGACAGTAAAATACCTGAAAACCCACCTCATATTGTTGTTGCTTTTGAGGATGGGGACGAGCATAACTTAACCTACCGTACTCTTCGACACTTAACGCAGCTACAAATTCCACTACAAATTACAGTGATGATTGATGATAGCTATCGACACGCAACAGATGATTTGCAAATGATGGTGCTTAGTCGTCGTAATACTGCCATTCTTCGTGATAAAAACGCACTCCTTAAACTATTACCAAAAGCAGATGTTATTATTTGTAACGCTAACTATACACCTTATAAAATCGCCTCTTATGGTGTACCTTGTATTACTCTTGCACAAACTGAGGCTGAGCTATTACATGCCTTCCCTCGCGAACAGAACGGCTTTATTCACCTTGGACTTGGTCGCAAAATGAAGCAATCACAAATCCAAAACGCTGTCATGGAATTTTTATTACATGAGGCCCGAAGCGAACGAGCTGTTAAAAAACAACGACAGCTCAATCTAGCAAGTAACAATGAAGCACTACAGTCCTTGCTTTTAGATTTCGCTTACGATCGACATAATATCGCTTCTACTTAGTGATTCTTTGCAGGTGGATATGATACAATATAGTAGAAATTTCACTTTCACTTATCTGTAATTACAAGAAGTGAATTCAAGCAACATAAGTACCCGATTGATAGTAACTAATAAGCGGTGGGGGATATAAAAACCTCCATCGCTTTTACACGCATTCGTTATACAACTAAACACATAAAGGAGCAATCATCATGCCATCAAAAAGTGATATTGAATATCAAATTAAAGAACTTAAAATGGATTATATGAATTTACAGGGCGACATCGAAAAGCTTGAATCTACAGGTCATAATGATCAAGTAGCAAAAGCAGAGCAACGCCTTGCAAATATGGAAGCCACGCTAGCGGAATTAAATAAACAATTAGCAGAACTATAAAAATGATATTAGCGGTTATAAAAAAAGCTTAGCCGCTATCTCGGAGGAACATATATGGCAATATTAACAGTTGAAAATTTAGGTCATTCATTCGGTGACCGCACACTTTTTAAAGATGTCTCTTTTCGTCTAGTTGAAGGTGATCATATTGGTCTTGTAGGTGCAAACGGTGTTGGTAAGTCAACATTAATGGGCATCATTACGGGCCAAGCTATCCACGATACTGGTAAAGTTGAATGGCTTCCAGGAACGCATTATGGCTATTTAGATCAGCACACTGTATTGACAGCTGGCCGAACTATGCGTGATGCATTACGTGACGCTTTCCTTCCTTTATATAAAAAAGAAGAAGAGCTCAATGAAATTACAGGAAAAATGGCTGAGGCAACACCTGAAGAATTAGAAGTTTTATTAGAGCAAATGGCTGAGGTGCAAGATGCTCTGGATGCAGGTGATTTCTATTCGCTTGATATGAAAATTGATGAGGTTGCACGAGGTCTTGGTCTTGATGCAATCGGCTTAGAACGTGATGTTGCTGCCCTTTCCGGTGGTCAACGTACAAAGGTTTTACTAGCCAAGCTATTACTTGAAAAACCAAAAGTATTATTACTAGATGAGCCGACAAACTATCTTGATGAAGAGCATATTACATGGTTGAAAAACTATTTAAAGAACTATCCACACGCTTTCTTACTAATTTCGCATGATACAGAGTTTATGAATGAAACGGTGGATGTTATCTTCCAACTAGAGTTTTCAAAATTGACTCGCTATACTGCGACATATGAAAAGTTTTTAGAGCTTGCTGAAATCAATAAACGCCAGCACATCGATGCTTATGAAAAACAACAGGAATTCATTAAAAAACAAGAAGATTTTATTGCGAAAAATAAAGCTCGCTACTCAACTACTGGTCGTGCAAAATCTCGCTCCAAGCAGCTTGACCGCTTAGAGCGTATCGACCGTCCTGAAACAGCTGTAAAGCCTGAATTCGGCTTTAAAGAGGCACGTTCTTCTGGTCGTTATGTAGTAGAGGCTGAAAACTTAGTCATTGGATACGACAAGGAAAAGCCATTACTTCCTCCACTTACATTCGCTATTGAACGTGGAGAAAAAATTGCTCTAGTCGGTATGAATGGTGTCGGTAAATCAACATTATTAAAAACGATGTTAGGCAAAATAAATCCGCTAGATGGAAAAGTGATTCGTGGTGACTATCTTTACCCATCTTACTTCGAACAAGAAGTAAAAGCTGGAAAAATTACACCTATTGATGATGTGTGGAATGCCTTCCCTTCTATGGAGCAAGCACAAGTACGTGCAGCATTAGCACGCGCAGGACTAAAAACGGATCATATTACTCGCCCACTTAATTCTTTATCTGGTGGTGAGCAAGCAAAGGTACGTTTATGTAAGCTCATGATGGATGAAGCAAACTGGCTTCTATTTGACGAACCGACAAACCACTTGGATGTCGATGCAAAAGATGAGCTAAAGCGTGCCATGAAAGAATTTAAAGGCACAATCGTACTAGTAAGCCATGAACCTGATTTCTATGAAGGTTTAGCGACAAAGGTTTGGGATGTCCAAGACTGGTTTACTTCAGGACAACAAAACTAGAAATATTATCAATATGGGCAGTTACCGGCGTGATTCATGGATCACTCGGGGCTGCCCTCTTTTTTGTTTTGTGCCTCGATTGTGGGTAGTATCAATTTGACGGTGGCTTTGAGCTACATGAGTGGTTTTTTGGTCTACCTGAGCAGTTTTTCGACCTACCTGAGCAGTTTCTTGGCATACCCGATCAGTTTCTTCGTCTACCCGATCATTTTTTTGGCCTACCTGAGCAGTTCCCCTACTATCCAAGCTTTTGAAAACAGCCCTCTTCCCGGCCCCAAAATAAAAAATTTATTTATCTATGCATAAAAGCCAGCATAAAATCATATTAATAATCAGTGGATTAACAATATATCTATCTCCTTTAAAACAGACTATTTCTCTCTATATTAGAACAGCTCTCTTTATACTATGAACTTCTATTATTAATATTGAGTAAACTTACATCATTGTAAGCTGAATTTGCGAAACTTTTCGCTCTTTTACGCGTATATTTTAGTGTAGTAGAAAAAATTCATTTCTGTTTAAAATTTTTCAAATAACTATTGATTTATATATAGCTTACTAGTAAGATATATGTATAACCTAATTAACTTACTAATAAGATATATATTAAATATAATCCTAAAAAAGAAAGCGGGGAATGAAGAATGACAGTTACAATTTATTCACAAGCGAGCTGTTCTTCATCCAGAAAAGCATTAAAATGGTTAAAAGATCACAAAATCGAATATAAAGAAAAACGTATTACTTCACATCCACTAACACTTGCTGAATTTAAAGAAATTTTAAGCATGACAGAAGATGGAACAGACGAAATCATTGCAACTAACTCAAATGATTTTAAAAATTTAAATGTTGATATTGATCAGCTCTCTATTCAAGAGTTGTTTGCCATCATCCAAGCTCACCCAAGAATGTTACGAAGCCCAATCTTAATTGATGAAAAACGTATTCAAGTTGGGTACAATGAGATGGACATTCGCCGTTTTATTCCACGCAGAGTACGTGCTTATGAGTTAAACGCGATGACAAGATTGGCACAAGAAAGTTAAAACAGTTTTGGAGTTGACCTTATATGGATCAAGAAAAAGAAAGAGCCATTACCTCGTTGTTTGAAGTAGTATCTTCCATTGAGCGTAAGTGGGCAAACGAGTGGAATAATCATAATGTACTCGGCTTTTCAAAATCCCATATTTTAATTTTAGACTACTTATCGCAGGAGGGACCAAAGCGCCCTTCTGCCATTGCTGATCGGTTAAAAGTGACGACAGGTGGTGTCACTGTTTTAACAAGTAAGCTCATTAATGCTGGCTTTATTGAAAAAACACAGCATGCAACAGATCGCCGAGCATCCCAATTGAAAATTACAGTTGATGGCGAAAATATTTTAGAAGATTCCCGTCAGCAAGTTAGCGCAATTATACAAAATATGTTTGGTATGCTGTCAGCTGATGAGGTACAAACATTACGAGATATTTTTGCAAAATTACTCAACGTTGAACCTAATCGACATGAGTAAACGCTTCATTTTCACACCGTAAAAAGTTAGATATGAATCTAACTTTTTGCGGTGTTTTTCTTTTTGGGCGAGTTTACGGTAACTTCCCCACCCCAATCGCTTCTATCAGCGATTTCCGATGCTTTATCAGCGATACTTGCTCTTTTATCAGCGATGTTTGGGGTTTTATCAGCGATTCTTGCTCTTTTATCAGCGATGTTCACCGGTGTTGACGGAAATAACTGCAGAGTGATGGATAGAACAGGCAAAGTGACTTGACTAAAGTCACTTTGTCTAGCGGTGGGATTTCGAGGTTTAGCAGAGTTCCTTGCTAGCGGCGTTCTTTGCTTGGTTTGCGGCGCAACTCTTTGCTTTAGCGGCGTTCTTTGCTTGGTTTGCGGCGCAACTCTATGTTTTAGCGGCGCTCCTCCTTTGGTTAGCGGCGCAATTCACAGTTTTAGCGGCGAATCCCAGTATAAGCTGGGAAATTTAGCAAAACTAAAGTCAGGGTTGAAAAACTTTGTATAGAATTTTACACAATATTAAGGGTTTGACTCGGTTTACCGGCGATTCTTGCTCTTCTATCAGCGATGTTCGGGTTTTATCAGCGTTTCTGCCCTTTTACCAACGATGTTCGAGGTTTTACCAGCGATTCTGAACCTTTTATCAGCGATGTTCGAGGTTTTATCAGCGATCCTAGCTTTTTTACCAGCGATGTTCGGGGTTTTATCAGCGATTCTTGCTCTTCTACCAGCGATATTCGAGGTTTTACCAGCGATTCTGCCCTTTTACCAACGATGTTCTAGGTTTTACCAGCGATTCTGAACCTTTTATCAGCGATGTTCGAGGTTTTATCAGCGATCCTAGCTTTTTTACCAGCGATGTTCGGGGTTTTATCAGCGATTCTTGCTCTTCTACCAGCGATGTTCGAGGTTTTACCAGCGATTCTTGCTCTTCTATCAGCGATGTTCGAGGTTTACCAGCGATTCTGAACCTTTTACCAGCGATGCTCGGGGTTTTACCAGCGATGTCCATTCTCCACCAACTTTCACCATCAACGATGTTCATCCTCCTTGCTATAAAAATCCATACAAAAAAAAAGATGCATCGCAAAATAATTTTGCGATGCATCTTTTCTTGGATTGGCCGAGCGAATACTTCCGACTAAGTAATTATGCTAGTGCGACCAATGCATTTAATTATGCTGGCAGCACAGACTCTACTATGGATGCATCGGCCATTAGCATTTCTTTTAAACGAGCTTTTGCTCGGAATAAGCGCGATTTCACAGTACCAATTGAAACTTTCATAATTGATGAGATTTCTGCAAGTGAAAATTGGTCTATGTAGAAATACCATAATGTTTTACGATAGATTGTATCTAATTGACCCATTTTATCCTGTACTAATTTAGTAACAATATCTTTTTCAATTTTTTCTTCTGTTGAAATGTCATTGTTGGGAACCAAATCTAATATCGGTACGTCTAATGTTTCAGGTTGGTTCATCATGTATTTACTACGTCGTGTCTTTTTACGATAGCGATCTCTAAATGTATTCATTGTAATTGTTGTTAGCCAAGCTTTAATATGCTCCACCTCGGCAACGCTATCTTCATAGCGCACAACTTTTACCCATACTTCTTGCATTAAATCTTCAGCTTCTACATTATTGCGAGTAAGTTTTAAACATAAGTGGTATATGTAACGATTGTATTCTTCATATACGCCTTCTAATTTTTCATTCATTGTGTATTCCTCCGCTTCTTGTTCTTGCTTCTATACACATTCTCGCAAAATAATGTATTACACTCTATCGTATTGGCTTTCAATTACATTACAATCGTGTAAGCTTAATTGCTTTCACTTGTAATATTCGTAAATAATGTTTTATTACTATATTTATTATTCGGAGAAAAGCTTTATAACACGCCCCTACTCCTTCTTTTTTATTGTATATTCAATAGTATTCCCTTAAATTTTTTAACGCAAATTAATTCGGATTTTTCATACATTTTAAACACTTAATACAACAGTCCCATTCGAAAAGCAGAAGCGACAACTTGAGTACGGTTTTTTGCTTTTAGCTTTGTCATTAAACTACTGACATAATCTCTTACTGTGTGCTCGCTTAAAAACAGGAAGCTACCTATTTTTTTATTGTCATACCCTTCTGCTAATAAACCCAAAATCATTGCTTCCCGTTCAGTTAAGTGAAGCTCTGAGGATTTCTCCGCTTTTTCACCTTTTCTTGATAAAAATAACCCTAAGCGTTGCCCAACTTGTTCAAGTAACTGTAATTCATCTTTAGTGCAATCAAATTCTTCACCTAGCTGATCAAATGTCAGCCACCCAAACAATTGATCTTCATGAATAATCGGTATAAAAATCACAGAGGACAAATCAAATAATTTTATATGCGCTTCTTTTACATAATTTTTAGGGTTTCTTAAATAAATAGGTTTCTTGGAACCAAAAACTAAATGTTGTGCAGTGAGCTGCCCCTTCATGCTCTGTACTTTTGAAAGCTCCGCCCCAATGACCCCGTAGAATTGATTTGACCATGGGGCATATGCATAAAAGACGCATCTTTTATATCGAAAATACTCTTCACATTTTTTTAATATATAGGCTAAATCTTGATATCCCGAGCAACGAATTAATAGCTTATTAAATTGATCTAGGAATAGAAGGTTTTTCAGTTCCAAACTTTCATGTGATTTGGAATTTGTCTTATACTCTTCCTCATACTTGTTATAACTTTGAACAAGATAAGTAAACATCGATAGTAAAAACATTAATATTACGTTCATTCGGCTATGTTTCTGTTGAATCATAAAGGTAATCAAGGACTTCTCAAAAATTAATTGAAACAGGTTAAAGCTTCTCATATCTATAATGGATAATTGTGATTGAAGCCACGTATCTAAATAATCACCATATGCTTCATTTATATCTTCAATATCGATATGAGTTAACAGAAGAATAAACGAATCCAACAGCATCGTAGTCCTTTTTCGTTCCGACTCAGAAATAGAAGGCTCTAGATTAAGATAGATATTTATATTTTCTTCTAGCTGTTTGCTATAGATTTTAATAAACAAGACGAATTCTTGGAATGTAACTTCTTCATTTGAATGGGTCATATAAATCCTGCTCCTTCACAATTAATTACCCTATAAATGGACGATATAAACTCAATATTATACAGCATCTTATAGGATAGTATTTCAGAATCAAACGAGTATGATGTAAATATACCAACAGCAAAATAAAAGGCGGGATAAAAAATGAAATTAAAAGATAAAGTAGCAATCGTAACAGGTGGCGCAAGTGGCATTGGCGAAGCGACTGTTCGCCTATTTGTTGAAGAAGGAGCAAAAGTAGTTATTGCAGATTTTTCTGATCGTGGACAAAGCGTTTCAGAAGAATTAAATAGTAATGGATATGATACTCTTTTCGTCAAAACAGACGTAACAAAAGAAGAGGATATCAAAAACATGATTAATGAAACGGTTAATAAATACGGTAAGCTAAATATTATGTATGCAAACGCTGGCGTAGCTGATGATGCTCCAGCACATGAATTATCCTACGAAAAATGGAAAAGAACGATTGATATTAATTTATCGGGTGTATTTCTTTCTGATAAATATGCAATTGAACAATTTCTTAAACAAGGTACAGGCGGTGTTATCGTTAACGCTGGTTCCATTCATAGTTTTGTTTCCTTACCAGCTCCAACAGCCTACTCCTCTGCAAAAGGTGGCGTAAAACTGTTAACACAAAACTTATGTACTACTTATGCAAAAGAAGGCATACGTGTTAATGCCGTATGTCCGGGATACATCGAAACTCCCCTACTCTCTGAAGTAGATGCTCAACAGAAAGAATATTTAGCTTCACTTCATCCACAAGGCAGACTAGGAAAACCAGAGGAAATAGCAAAAGCCGTGCTATTTTTAGCAAGCGATGATGCAAGCTTTGTCAATGGTACTACCCTACTTGTTGATGGCGGCTATACAGCTCAATAATCTATTACATGGTCTGAATTCGGTACATTTTACCGGGCTCAGATCATTTTTTTCTCTCAAATTCAAAAAAATGTTATATGATAAATGAAATACTATAAAAGGAGCTGGTTATATTATGATCTTTTCACCATTATTTGAACACGATGTACCTGAAGTTATTCTCCCTTAACGGAGAATCTTCATATCTCCGTTAAGGACAGGTATTGTCTAGAGATAACGGAGGGGAAAAAATGAAAAATACCTTATTAGGTTCCTTATATTTATCACTTGCTGCTAGCATTTGGGGCGGCATGTATGTAGTAGTAAAGGTAGTTGTCGATACCGTACCACCTTTAGAATTAGTATGGCTACGCTATATGATTGCAATAATTGCTTTGATCATCATTGGCATTATTACAAAACAATCGTGGCGAATTGATAAACGAGACTGGCTGTTAATCTTTATGATTGGGCTAATTGGAAATACGATTTCTATCGTTGCCCAAGAGATGGGTACTATGCTGTCTACTGCTCAAATGGGCGCCATCATTACAGCAACGACACCGGCATTTATGGTTGTTTTTGCGAGATTCATTTTAAAAGAAAAAATCACTTTAAAAAAAGCTGTTTCTATTATTCTAGCGACATTTGGGGTCTATATGATCGTAGGAAGTGCACATATCGATTCCTCACATCAATTAGGTGGGGTTGCTTTACTAATCGCTGCCCTAACCTGGTCACTGATGTCCGTCCTTATTAAACGGGTACCGGAGCAGTATTCACAAATCGTTGTCACTAGCTACGGAACACTTGTCGCTATCATTGTTTTAACACCTTTAGCCATTCCACGATTAAAAAATTTAGACTTCCATGCTATGGTAGAACCATCAATCTGGGGCGGCCTACTCTACTTAGGCGTTATCTCTACAGCGTGTGGTTTCTTACTGTGGAATCGTGGATTACAGATGCTGAACGCCGCAAGTGGTGGTTTATTTTTCTTCTTTCAACCAATCGTCGGTACCTTCCTAGGATGGCTATTACTAGGCGAACAAATCGGCCTATCCTTTTGGGCTGGAACTGCATTAATCTTTAGCGGTGTACTATTAGTTATTCGAGAATAAACATACTAAAAGCTGAATGATCTCATTCAGCTTTTTATAATTTAGCGAGAACCTAGGTTAGTTAGAAATAAAAGATTCCGAATTCAGGTGCTCACAATATTCTCTTATTAGTTTCCATTCATCATTTTGTTCTTTCCTAAATCTCTGAACAAATAATTTCACTACATTAAAAGCAAACGTAAGGAGTAAAACCCATTAATTCATCTTTCATGACCTCTAAATATTAAATTTTATAAATATTTCTACCACACTAATGCCCAGATTTTTTGAAGCAGAACCCGTATTAAAAAATGTGGAGAGGAAATTTAATCAATATCCATTTTCTTTAGGGGGTAAGCACTTATGACTAACCAATTTTTTGATGACATGATGAAAAGTATTCAACAAGCGCAAGATTTTATAGAGGGTAAGCCAGGTAGAACAAGATCCCGTGAGATTATTGTAAGAGAGTTACCACAATATAATTCTCAAGCTATTAAAGAATTACGTACTCAATTACAATTAACGCAAAAATTATTTGCTGGTTTAATGGGCGTATCAGTTCGAACAGTGGAATCTTGGGAAAATGGTCAAAATCAACCTAATGGTTCAGCAGTACGCTTGATGGAATTTCTTAAAAATCATCCTCAATTAAAAGAAGAGATCATTAGTGGCGATGATGAAATGTACTTATAATGATAGTCACAACCTCTGAAGTTGATCCAAGAAGTCCTTTTTTACATGACTTTCTGGATCAACTTTTTCCTTTTATCTAAATAAATAATATCCCCATATAAAACTGCACCTTAGATTTCTTATCAACAGTTTGACTAACACCTGTGGAATGTATAACCAACTTGAGGTTTAAATCAAATTCATTGAACTACTCCCACCCTAATGCAGTCTCACAATCAACTTCCGCCAATATTTTATATGACGATAAAAAAATTTAGTTACATTGATATTGACCCTCCCCTTACAGGAAGCATTATATTTAAAACAGGAGGTGATTGTTATGCTTACAATCGGTGAGTTTTCAAAGATCTCACATCTCACATTGAAGACTCTTCGCTACTATGATGAAATTGGACTTTTAAAACCTGCATTCATAGACGCTAAAAACAACTATCGCTATTATAATATTTCTCAATTAGAAACAGCTTTATTGATTGCACGCTTAAAAAGCTATTTATTTTCGTTAGAAGAAATCAAGGTTATTTTAGCTAATTGGGAGGATGCCGAACTTCTTCACTCTAAAATGAAAGCCAAGCAGGAAAATCTGACACAACAGATTACATTTTATTCTTCGTTGTCAAAAAAATTAAAGCTTGATATTCAGCTATTAGAAGAAGAGGAAAATATCATGGGTTATTTAGATCAGATTGAGATTAAACTTGTGGATCACTTAACCTATCATATAATATCTCAACGAAAACAAATAAATACCGCTGATTTTCTAAGACACTTTAATGAGTTGTTTAGTAAAATTTTGTTTGAGAATTTATCACCTATTGCTAAACCACTCGCTATTTTCCATAGTTCAGAATATGAACCTGAAAATTATGATGTAGAAATTGCCATTCCTCTTGCATTGCCCACAAATAAAACAAAAGTATTTAATCCTGGTCTTTGCGCAATGGCTACGCTTATTGGCTCTTACTATGAATTACCTTCTATTCATACAAAGCTGCATGTTTGGATTGCTGAAAATAACTATAAACTGAACGGTGCTCCGTTTGAAATTTATCAAACGGACCCCTATAGCACACCGGAGGAGAGTAATATCATTGAGGTATATTTTCCTATAAAATAAATGAAGGAGCGTCTCACAATGTATGGTATTAACAAGTCAACGATAAAAGAAAAATTCTTGATTTTAGTTGCTGAGATTATCTATTTAATCATTGCCTATTATTTACTTTTCATTACATATGACAAATCAGGCATTTCACTAGGGCTTTTTATTGCATTAATTATTACAGCTATACGATTAACAGCTATGATGTTTATATGGTTGCCTAGGGGGATTGCATGGCAAGAAGCCATCATGAATAGTCTAGCTTTCGGGATTTATTATTTAGGTTTCCCCATTTTAATGATTACTAGTAATCAGGATCCAAACTTAATAGTACTTATTGTAGGCTGGATATTATTTTTAGGTGGCAGTATGTTAAACACGGTTTCAGAATTACTTAGAAAACCTTTTAAAGACAATCCTGAAAACAAAGGTAAACTATATACAGGCGGTTTATTTAAATATGCGATTCATATTAATTATCTCGGAGATTGCCTTTGGGTACTAGGCTTAGCGCTAATCTCTAACAATATTTATAGTTTGCTTATCCCTCTATTTTTATTCTTAGTATTTATTTTTGGCTATATTCCAAAATCTGATGATTACTTACAAAACAAGTACGGAGAACAATTTACATTATATAAACAGAAAACTAAAAAACTAATTCCTTTTATTTGGTAAATAGTAACGAAATTTGAAAACGGAGTATTCAAGATCACCTATTGTAGGGTGATCTTGAACTCGTTAACCAATTACCATTTCAACCAGTTATCTAAAGTAGCATTTCCTAACTCAATGTTGTAATCAGCAAACGCTTGTTGTTTCGGTGTTAATTTCTTTTCCACAAAAGAAAAAGCCTTACTGTGCTAGAAGTAAGACCTTTCTACTGCGGTAAAATATTTAATTGTCGATAGCTAATTTTAGATACCTTGGAAGAGCTACGCCACCATATCGTAAGGTAGAATTGTGCTTTATAGTGCATCCGTGCACTTGTTGATTATGTTATTTATTAATCTCGTTTACTAAACTATTGATAAGGTCAATAAGTGATTGCTTGGTGCTCTCGTCTTTCACTGTGGCATTATCATTAAATTTAGTTCCGACAGCCGGAACTAGCAACGATCCATTTTCAACAATAATCGTATCAATCATGCCTAGAGTAAGTAGTAAAGATTCATGCGCTTTGTCTCCTCCAGTAACTGATGGAGAAGCTGTTATAACAGCTACGGGTTTTTTATAAAGTTCGGCAGACGAAACAAGCCACTCTAAAGAATTTTTCAAAACTCCTGGAACACTTTTTGCATATTCTGGCGTACAGATTATAAGTGCATGTGCTTCAGCTAACGTTTTTCTAAAATTCTCTACAACAGCTGGTGGTTCCGTTCCATCTATATCTGGGTTGAAATGCGGAAGATCTTTTATTCCGTTATAAATAGAATAATCAATACCTTCAGGAATAAAAGTTGCTAAAGCCTTTAATATATTCGTATTGGAAGAGCCTTCTCGAATGCTACCTGAAATAGCTATTATTTTTTTATGTTTCTCCATTCTATCACCTCTTGCATAGAATACTTGCACAAATACATAAAAATCAAAAATTTTGAACTATCTTATTGAATAGTAACTTAATCCCGCATTCATCTCACCTATAGAGGTGAGAGACTTCCATACCTGACACTTTGCTTTCGCTTCGTATGTTTAAGATATTGTATCCCCTTGTATTGGCTCATTACCATCTTTAAAAAGAATACGAATGGACTTTCCATATACAATATCCGGGGAATCCATTACCTGAAAATGAATATGAGGTTCTGATGAATTACCAGAGTTTCCGCATTTCCCAATAAGTTGCCCTTCTGTTACGATGTTGATTTTACTAAAATTGCGTTCTTTTTAAAATGTGCAACCATACTAAATTCATTATTAGCATGTTCAATCACGACATAGTTTCCTGCTGCATTACGTTCATCCATTTCAACGCTTCGATTTCTTTTTAACAGTTATATTAATTTGTAGGATATAGCCATGTCTTTGGGGTTTGTGGGCTAGATTGGATATAAAATAAAAAACGCCAACTTGATAGCTGGCGTTAACATTTTGTGGCTGAATCCTATGTGATTGATCCAATAGTTCAGGGAGAGACTCATAAATCATTTTATTTTCCTAGCTTTTCATCTTTGATTGGCAAGTCGTTTAGTAAAATATCTTGAAGGGCGTTTTTCAGCTGCACATACTGCTGCTCTGAAATGTTGGTTTGCTTCATTACTTGACGTGACACTTCAGGTAGCTTTTGGCGTACTTCAATTCCTGCTTTTGTTAAATAGATTTGCATTTGTCGCTCGTCGTCTTTGGAACGCTCACGACGGACGTAGCCTGTTACCTCTAACTTTTTTAATACTGGTGTTAATGTACCAGAGTCTAAAAATAAACGTTGCCCCAATTCCTTCACTGTAATTTGCTCATCGTCCTCTATCGCTAGTATGGCAATATAACCTGTATAAGTTAAATCGTATGGCTTTAATAACAACGTATATTGTCGAATGATTTCCTTTGAAGTCGCATACAAAAGAAAGCATAGTTGATTATCTAAATGATTCGGCATGGGAATCCCCTCTTAAAGTACTTTTGATACTAATATTAAAAATAAAGTTTCTACTTGTCAAACACAATTAAATTGTATACAATCTATTACGCACAATTAAATTGTGCACAATCTAATTTAATTGTGCCACATAAAAGGAGGTTAATCTTATGAAAGAATTATATACAACAACAATGATTAATAACGGTGGCCGTAATGGTAAATCGTATGCAGAGGATCAATCATTATCATTAAATATTGCACCACCTGGCTCGAAATTAGCGGATGTTACAAACCCAGAACAACTATTTGCAGCAGGTTATAGCGCTTGCTTTAATAGCGCGTTAGATTTAATTAAACGTCAAAAGAAAATTCAAGGGGCATCAACAATTAAAGCAACGGTTAAACTAATGGAGCAAGCTGCATTTGACTACGTGCTTGCTGTTGACATTGAAGGACATATTGAAGGCTTATCGATTGAAGAGGCACAGCAATTATTAGAAATTACACATACCGTTTGTCCATATTCAAAAGCGACAATGGGCAATATCAATGTAACAATTAAAGCGGTTTAATTTATATTTAGTAAAAGAGGGAAATAAAATGACAACAACTAAACCAGTAAAACAAATTATGCACGAGCGTAAATCAGTTCGTAAATACAATGCTAACACAACGATTTCTCGTGAAACGATTATGCAACTGTTAGAAGATGCAACTTCATCCCCATCTTCAAGCAATATGCAGCCATGGCGCTTTATCGTCATCGATGATAAAGAAATCCAAAAGAACATTAATATTTTTTCATTTAATCAAGAACAAATCGAAACAGCATCTGCCATTATCGCTGTCATTGGAGATACAGAAATGTATCTAAATGCAGAGGAAATTTATGCAAAAAATGTTGAGCTAGGCTATATGCCTGAAGAAATTGCAAGTAAGCTTGCCCAGGATTCCCTAGCAATGTATGGTGCGATTCCAAAAGAAGCGCTTCTAAATATCGTTCACTTTGACGCAGGCTTAATTTCAATGCAAATTATGCTATTAGCGAAGGAAATGGGCTATGATACAGTCGCAATGGGAGGCTTCGACAAATCAAAATTTGCTGAATACATGGAGTTACCACCGAACGAAGTACCTATTTTATTACTAGCGATTGGCGAGGCAGCTGGACCAGCTTATGGTTCTTCACGTCTTCCAATTGAGCGCCTTGTACGCTTCAATAAATAATTTATCGGTTGTACGATCGATTTTGGCAATGTCCTTGAATGCATTTGGAGGACATTGCTTTTTTATAAATGACGGATTGTAATATTAAGTGCAACACCTAGAAGTCAATATAAAGGAAGCCCATAACGACCTCGTGTAGAATGTAGTTACCACACAAACATTC
>NZ_JBIWFQ010000012.1:0-1225 GCF_044763105.1 Lysinibacillus sp. NPDC096212
GTCACACCCGTTCCCATACCGAACACGGAAGTTAAGCTCTTTAGCGCCGATGGTAGTTGGGGGCTTCCCCCTGTGAGAGTAGGACGTCGCTAGGCTATATGATAAAATTATTCCGAAGTAGCTCAGTTGGTAGTAGCACCTGACTGTTAATCAGGTTGTCGCAGGTTCGAGTCCTGCCTTCGGAGCCATTCTTGGAGAGTTGTCCGAGTGGCCGAAGGAGCACGATTGGAAATCGTGTAGGCGGTTAACACTGTCTCAAGGGTTCAAATCCCTTACTCTCCGCCAGCACTTTAAGGATTTATCATTCCAAACGAAGGCCCCTTGGTCAAGTGGTTAAGACACCGCCCTTTCACGGCGGTAACACGGGTTCGAATCCCGTAGGGGTCACCATTTTTCAATACCCAGATGGAGGATTAGCTCAGCTGGGAGAGCATCTGCCTTACAAGCAGAGGGTCGGCGGTTCGAGCCCGTCATCCTCCACCATTATTTAAATAAATCACCTTATTATCGCGGGGTGGAGCAGTGGTAGCTCGTCGGGCTCATAACCCGAAGGTCGTTGGTTCAAATCCGGCCCCCGCAACCAAAATGGTCCCGTGGTGTAGCGGTTAACATGCCTGCCTGTCACGCAGGAGATCGCCGGTTCGATCCCGGTCGGGACCGCCATTTTTTAAAAGAATATGGGTCAGTAGCTCAGTTGGTAGAGCATTAGATTGAAGCTCTAAGTGTCGGCGGTTCGATTCCGTCCTGACCCATCACATTTTTTTGCCGGTGTAGCTCAGTTGGTAGAGCAACTGACTTGTAATCAGTAGGTCGTGGGTTCGACTCCTATCGCCGGCACCATGACTTTCCCGGAGGGGTAGCGAAGTGGCTAAACGCGGCGGACTGTAAATCCGCTCCTTAGGGTTCGGCGGTTCGAATCCGTCCCCCTCCACCAGTTTTAATTTAATAGGGGCATAGTTCAACGGTAGAATAGAGGTCTCCAAAACCTTTGGTGTGGGTTCGATTCCTACTGCCCCTGCCAATTAATTTAAAATAATAAAATATAATAATATGGCGGTTGTGGCGAAGTGGTTAACGCACCTGATTGTGGTTCAGGCATTCGTGGGTTCGATTCCCATCAGTCGCCCCATTTAATTTAAAATAATAAAATATAATAATATGGCGGTTGTGGCGAAGTGGTTAACGCACCTGATTGTGGTTCAGGCATTCGTGGGTTCGATTCCCA
>NZ_JBIWFQ010000012.1:1323-12360 GCF_044763105.1 Lysinibacillus sp. NPDC096212
CATCAGTCGCCCCATTTATATATATTTAACTTTTGGGGTATAGCCAAGCGGTAAGGCAACGGATTTTGATTCCGTCACGCCCTGGTTCGAATCCAGGTACCCCAGCCATTTATTGCGGAAGTAGTTCAGTGGTAGAACACCACCTTGCCAAGGTGGGGGTCGCGAGTTCGAACCTCGTCTTCCGCTCCAAATATTTTATGGCGGCATAGCCAAGTGGTAAGGCACAGGTCTGCAACACCTTTATCACCGGTTCAAATCCGGTTGCCGCCTCCATATTTTATTACTCAATCGGTTTATCCGATTTTTTTTATCTCCATTATGCCGGTGTGGCGGAATTGGCAGACGCGCACGACTCAAAATCGTGTTCCTTTGGAGTGTCGGTTCGACCCCGACCACCGGTATCATATTTTACTAGAGAATCCTTGTATATCAAGGATTCTTTTTTTATTTGTAGAAAGCAATTAAGATCCTCTCAAAAGGTATACACAGTTATTTGAGAATTCGATTGGAAGGATCGAATTTATTTGAAATCGGATTATTAAGAGTGGCTACGGATTAAGACTTCAACAATTATGTTGGAGTCTTTTTTGTTTGTCTAAGGTCATCAGTAATAATTGCAATTCCACTTACAAAGAAATCAACTTCAAAACCCATCTGTTTTTCTTTAGTCATAATGCCAACCCTTATGTACTAGATAACCTTAAAATTTTTGCTAAAATATAATTAAAAACCAGAGGGGTGATCTTATGAAGGGAGACGATGATAAAAAGGATGAGATAGAAAAAGATTATAATGCAGAAGCTTCAAGATATACACTTGCTATTTTACTTGCAGCTTTATTGATTTGGGCAATATATGACTTGTTTAAAAATGATGAAAGTGGCCATGGTATTCAATGGGTATTGGTATCAGGCATAGTTTCAGTTTTTGAAGTAACTAAGCGTTATTTAATAAGAAGAGATGACAAGAAAAAAATAGATAGAAATTAATTTAAAATTACAGAATTTAAAAATTAATCATTTGGTAAAGACATAGATTCAATAAACAGGGGTTTTTGTTTAAAGTACACATTAAGAGTAGAGAAAAAGGACAGATTATGAAAAAGAGGTAAGGTACAATAATAAAAGATAAAAGTTTTGGAGGGGACAATAAATTAGCTAAATTAATTCGAATTTTGAAGAGTGTTATTTTAAAGTTTCAACATACTTTTAAACATTTCTCATTATTTTATATGCTGCTTTTGGCGGATCTATTGATAACGATTGGTGATTTTTCGATGATCTTTGTAGTTCCAGAATTAGCTCCAACTATCATTACAATAATCGCTATTGTTTATATTTGGAGAAAGTTTTTGAAGACTAATCCTAAATTTAAAAGCTTCGTAAGCTTGCTTAATTCTTTCATTGTGTAGAATTTTACATTCGTTTGGGTTTTTCCTTTTCCTGAAATAGATAAATAAAGATAATAAGACCTACTCAGCTAAAAAGCAAAGTGGTTTATTTCTGCTTTAACGCGAGTAGTAAGGGTTAAATTATAGTAGGAAAAGACATAATGCCTGTTAAGTAGCATTTTCGATGATTAGAGAGGATATCATTATGAACAGACACTTTTTTATTGCAGTTCCACTTCCTTCAGATATTAAAGCAGCTCTTAAAGTGAGATGTGAAGAAATGAAGACAGATTTTCATTTTAAACGATGGGTACACCAGGAAGACTATCACATCACATTGGCCTTTTTAGGTCATGCGGATGAAGAGCAATTACAGGCTGTATTGGATGAAACGAGGAAAAACCTTATGAAAGTTTCTCCGTTCGAATTAAAAATTCAAGGGTTCAATACTTTTGGAAGAAAAGAGTATCCAAGAATTTTATGGGTTGATCTGCTCGAATCTCAGCAATTAAATTTTGTGAGAGAAATAGTATACCGTGATTGTATGAAGGCTGGTTTTGAACTAGATAAAAAGCCCTTTACACCACATATAACTGTTGCAAGAAAATGGGATGAGGCCTGCGGGAAAATTCCGTACGAAGCATTAATGGAAGAAAATTTTCAGCTTCCAAAATTTCTAGTAGAAGAAGTGATTTTGTACGAATCAAAAATAGAGGAAACGCCAAAATATCATAGAAAAGCGGTCATTCGTTTAGATGGCCAATAATATTACAAGCAGCTCGTAAACCTAAAAATGAAAAGGTTTATGAGTTTTTTGTTTAAAACCATTTGTAATGATTAGTTCATGTTCCGTTCATTTAAGGATTTTATGCTAAGACTGTAAAAAGGAATGGAGGAGTTCACGATGAATCTAGCCTGGAAAGAAATTAAGAAAAATAAAGTACGATTTTTAATATTAGGTTCCATTGTTTTTCTTGTTAGTTTATTAACTTTTATTATTTCTGGTTTGGCGAATGGGTTATCACAAGATAATGCCGCTTTAATTAAAGACTTACCCGAAGGACAATTTTATATGAATGAAGATGCAGATCAAACTTATAATCTGTCAAAAATAGATAGCGGTACTCAAAATAAAATATTGAGCAATGAAAAGGATGCAGTAGCTTTTTCACTACAAATGGGCTTTTTAAATGATCAGGACAATAAGCAGCAAAGCGTTGCCTTTGTAACATCGACCGCTTCAGATTTATTTGAAAATGTGAAACATGAGGAAGTTATATTAGACAGCTCAATGAAAGATAAAGGAATTAAAGTAGGAGATACATTAACGAATAATCAATTTAACGGCAAGTTTGTAGTAAAGGGATTTGTTGACCAAAAGAAATATAGTCATGCTCCTGTTGCCTATATTAATAAAGAGGATTATAAAGAGATTTACCGTGTAGATGAAATGCAGATGATTTTCGTACCAGACGGGGATTCTTCAAAAGAATTTGCTGGATTAGAATCATTTTCTAATAAAGCGTTTCTCAATACAATTCCAAGCTATAATGCAGAACAAATGTCTTTAAATATGATTGTATGGTTTTTAGTAGTCATTAGTGGGATGCTGTTTGCTATCTTCTTCTATATGATGAATGTTCAAAAAATTGGTTTATATGGAATTTTGAAAGCCATTGGTGTGAAAACGAGTAAATTATTCAAAATGATATGGACACAGATGGCTATCATTACAGTGATTTCACTTATTTTGTCGGTAGCTTTTAGCCAAGCATTTAATCTGATAGAGCCAAAAGGAATGCCTTTCACTTTAACAATTGCGACAACAACGCAATTATCGATTGTATTCCTAATTATTGGATTTATTGGTGCTACAATTTCAGGCATCCAAATTAAAAAAATTCAACCATTACAAGCGATACAGCAAGGAGAGGCTTAATATGACTTTATTTAAAATCGATGAAGTTAGAAAAACGTTTAGGAATGGCGAGGTAGAGGAAGAAATACTTAAAGGGATAGATCTTTCGCTAAATGAAGGGGAAATAACAGCATTAGTCGGTGCATCTGGATCTGGTAAGAGTACACTTCTGACAATAGCTGCTGGGCTTCAGCCTGCAACAGATGGGCACGTAATATTTGAGGGGAAAAATATGTCCAGCATGAGCTCTGAAGAGGTTCGAAAAGTACGAGCAAGCGAATTTGGGTTTGTCTTTCAGTTTGCACACCTTGTACCTTTTCTTACCGTTGAGGAGCAACTACTGCTAATGCTAGATGTTTCTGAATCAAAATTAAAGAAGCAGGAACAAAAAAATGAAGTTAATCGAATACTAAAATTGGTAGGGATGGACCATCGAAAAATGGCTTATCCCTCGTCATTGTCAGGTGGAGAGAAGCAACGTGTTGCGATTGCCAGAGCAATCATTCATAAACCGAAAGTTCTTTTCGCAGATGAACCAACAGCAAGCTTAGATTCACAAAGATCAAAAGAGGTTATGTTACTAATTAGAGATTTGACTAAAACGTTAAACATTACTACTTTAATGGTGACACACGATGAAGAAATGCTTGCTTATACTGATCGTATTATTAAAATGAGCGACGGTGTCATTTTGCAAGATGACATTCGAATCGTAAAAAACCACAACCACATTTATTGATGGTTGTGGTTTTTTTGATTAAACAGCTAAGCTGATTTTCCGTTCTGTCTGGGCGCAATTTATAGATATTTTTCATAAGCCTAGTGTTATGTTACCAAACCACTAAACTAATGAAGCATATTATAGAAGGAAAGAGGGAGGTGATTTGAAATGGCGTTTGTCATTGCTTTATTGATAGTATTAGTTGGTTTAATAGCAGGATTCCAATTAACCGAAGGAAGGTCCGAGAAAGGGAATTACATCGTTTGGGGTATCATTACAATGATAGCGTTTGCACCGTTCTTATCTTTTGTAATTGGCGTAATGTATGGGATAGTGGTTAAAAATAGTTGGGCAACATCGATTATGATGTTTTTATCTCCTTTAATTTTTGTTATAGGGTTAATTATATTACTTTTAGGTATTTATAAAAATGATGGAGGTAAGCTTAAATAACTAGCTATTTGTCTCTGACAAGGGGTTGTTCCGTTCAGTGTTTTAGTTATCTTAATATAAAGGTAAAAAGCCGCAAGACTCCTACAAATTGTTTTTGAGATGAAGTGTAAATGAAATGCAGCGAAGGAGACATATGCCTTCGTGTCCAACATCCTATTTCTTGCCCTGATGCGGCTTGTGCCTTGCCGGCGGAAAAGCATAGCGGTTTTTTACCATCTAGAATGTTTATGTTAATCGAGCTTTTCGACTTACTTTACAGACCATTCTCATTAAAGCCCTGTGCAACGAAGGGAAGATCGTAAAGATAACATCCATTGTTTTACGCATTGGCATAGGACAGATAATAGGTTTATTTTTGTGTACACCTGCAATAGTGATTTTTGCTAGTTGCTGTGGAGACATCATTTTTTGTTTTTTCAATTGTTTGGCCATCACTGATTTATCGATATTAATAGCGGTTGCTTTATCGAAAATAGGTGTATCAACAAATGTCGGACATAGCGTACTTACCTTGATGCCAAATTCCTCAGCCTCATAGTGTAGTGATGTCGTTAAGCCCACAACAGCATGCTTCGTAGTTGAATATGCCGCAGATATAGGAGCTGGACCCAACCCTGCTGCTGATGAGGTATTGATGATATGTCCAAAACCTTGTTCCTTCATGATTCGATAGCCAACTTGAGTACCATATATAACGCCCCATAAATTAAGATCCACAATGTTTTTCCATTCGTCCATCGACATATCATACATTTCACCATACATAGCTATGCCAGCATTATTGAATAAATAATCTAATCTTTGAAATTCCTCATAGACATTTGTAATGACACGTTCAACACTTTTGTAATCGGTTACATTTAATTCAACAAATCTAGCATTTGAAGCATCTTTATTTAGTTCTACCTCGAGAAGACGCCCATCATGTTCGTTGATATCTGCAATAATGACAAATACATGACGACCTATTAATTCTTTGCAGATAGCTTTCCCTATACCTGATACACCACCAGTAACAATCGCAACCTTTCTCATATTCATCACCTCTAGTATGACTTCCTAATGGACGGTAGCTTCCTGCAATTGAAACTGTCTGATGAAAGCTGTGTATTCTTCCGCGACAAGTTCTGCTCCTTTACTATTTAAATGAACGCCATCTAACGTTAAATGTAGCCCTCGCTTTTTGGACAATCGGTCAATTCGCAAAGGATTTTTATAAAACAATACATCTTTCATTACTCGCATAACATTGGTGTTCATATAATCGGAACTATTAACTTGTTCCAAGTGATGCTCAAACACCTCTTGCATATTTAAAAAGCTAACATTTGCATATTTAGAGGAGATGGATTGAATAATGGAGGAGAGCTCTTTTAATTCCTTATTAGAAGTGTTTTTTATTGTCTCTCCTATTAAAGCTGGTGTTACTAAAACGACATGTTTAGAGGATGCTAAAATCATTTCTAAACAATTTACATAGTAATCTTTAAATTCTTGATGATCTTTTGTAACTGGCTGTGCCTGTACTTTCAAAAGTTTAGAGTAGACATCATTGACACCAATCCAAAGAAAACTGAGGTCATAATAAGTAGCTAGCTTCGATTTTTCCAAACGAGTGTGTAAGCTTTTTACTGTCTCACCTGGTTTACCGAGATTGTCAAATTCGAATTGTTGATGTTTTGTTGTTAGTAGTTTAAAAAATGAAACACCTGGTCGACCTTCTGTTAAGCTGTCTCCTATACATGCAATTTTCATTTATATCCCACCTTTTTTTATCTCCTTTAAAAAAATGGTTATTGCCTGGTGAAAGAGTGGCTCAAGTGCTTTCAGCTCCTGATTATTTGTAAGCTGACATAATCCCCCTAGCCATGTGCCAAGTAGAACCGTCCATTCTTCAATATTTCCATGAACAAATTCCCCTTTATCAATTCCTTCTTGCAGAATCGCACGATAAGCACTCATCGGTACGTTCGCTAAATTGTGCAGCTGTTGCACTGATTCAGGGCTCGATTTTGGATTGGAAGCTAGTTCTTGCCCTGATCTTAATAAAGGTGTTTGGTAATGATAGAGAACGTGCATGGCCATGCCATATAATTTTTCTGTTGCCGTGGAGTAGGTACATTCTTTTTGCAGCCATTTGTTGTTCCAGTCTTGCATTGTTTGTTGCGCTAAAAGAACGAATAGCTTTTCTTTGTTTTCAAAATGGTAATAAATATGTCCCTTGCTGTAGCCTGAAGCAGTTGAAATATCTCCAACTGATGTTTGATTATAGCCTTTTTGAGAAAACAAATTAACCGCATGTTCCATAATTTCAACTTTTGCTTTCTCGCTATCATAACGTCTTTTGTTCAATGATTTACTCCTTCTTAACATTTGAACGATTGTTCTAATTTGATTATACAATATTTTACTAATTAATAAATAGTTAAATACCTAAGTCATCATGCTGTCACAATTCCGTACTACCATTTCAGATGAAGTTTGGGATGATGCAATGTATAAAAGTTGCAACGGAAATCAACCCAACGTTATGTTGATGAAAAAATGGAGGAAATATCCATCAAATTGTTGAACTATAAATTATGATTTAAAAATTAGGAGGGGAATTAGATGGGGAGAGTAATAGGATTTGAATTGAATAGTCAGGAACCTGAAAAAGCTGCTGAGTTTTATGCCAAGGTTTTTGGTTGGCAGGTAGCTGCACCTAATTGGGAATATTGGGCTGTAACAACCGGGGATGATAAAAAACCAGGGATTAACGGCGGTATTGGTAAGGGTCCACATGACTATCCTTTTGGAACACGTATTCAAATTGAAGTGGATTCTATCGATGAAGCTATTTCGAAAGCTAAACAGAATGGTGCCATCATTGTTCGTGACAAAATGGAGTTCGATGAGTTTTATCTTGCCTATATGGTAGATCCAACTGGGCTTGGCTTCGGCTTAATTCAAAACAAATAATCTATTTAATAAGTCTCTGCAAACGATTGCGGAGGCTTTTTTACTACCCAATCATATTGGAAATAATACCTAAAAAAGTATATTATGAATAGTGGAGAAAGAGAGGGAAAGACATGAAACAAATATTGAAAATAGTATGTGCGCTATTAATAGCTGTTTGTTTAATACCGATTGAGGGTGTACATGCAGCGAGCTTCAAAGATGTGTCCAAGGATAACACATTAATAACCGAAATTGATTACTTAGTGGAAAAAGGAATTATCAATGGCTATCCTAATAACCTATTTAAACCAAATACATATGTAACGAGAGCACAAGTAGCTGTCATGCTAACACGTGCTTTAGGATTACAAACAACGAATGTAAAAGATCCAAAGTATCAGGATGTATCTACTACACATCTCTATTATAAAGAAATTGCTGCAGTACAAAATGCTGGAATATTCGATTCGGCACAGAAATTTAATCCGAATGCAACTCTTACAAGAGGGGACATGGCGATTGTGCTACAAAGAGCGTTTAAATTAAAGGGATCTGAGACGAGCTTTTTTACTGATGTTTCAGCTAAGACAAGAGGTTATAAGGAAATCTCAGCAATTTTTAGTAACAATATAGTAAGAGGATATGATGATGGTTCATTTAAGCCCAATTCACCTATAACGCGAGCTCACTTTTCAGCATTTTTAGCTCGTGCATTAACGCTATCGAATCCGAATTTATTAAAAGATACGGCGTTTGACTACACGTATTCATATTATTCGTTAAGTGATAAAAATCAATATACATTAAAATATCAGTATAGTCATAATGACGAAAAGAATGATGTGTGGACTGTAACTGATTTGAATTCTAATAAGGTGTTTAATAATGAGCTCTTATTTAGCGATGGTGAGGTTTATGGCCAAGTAATTGAAAGTGAAGAAAGTTCACATTACGATTTTGCTTTCAGATTACCACTTAGAATTGGCGTGATTGAACATGAGAATGATGGCGGGGTAATTTCAGGCATCCGAATTACTGTTAAAGCAACAGATGGTACTGTCCAAGCAGGTGGTGTAAAGTATAACAATGTTATTGTTCTAGAAGAAGCGTCCGTTTACAGTAATAGAGTTTCAACATATTATTTTGTAGATGGAATTGGTTTAGTTAAGGAGCTTTATAATGATGTTGTTGTTTACGAGTTGCTCAATCGTACAGTCAATTAAATGTAGCCACAAGAAAAGCAAGTCTCTTATTCATGAAGAGACTTGCTTTTTGTCATGTAGCATCAATCTAATAAAATACGAAAAAAACGATGAAGTGCTTGTCGCCATTCTTTTTCATTATGAGTTGTATAGGTTGTTAGGGATTGTCCCTCGTATATTCGAAATTCGCTATTAAGCATTGTATGTCGGCCACGAGGAGTACGAATCATCGCGATTTTATTTTTTTGTTTAGAAAGTCTTGGTGCAAACTTTGCATCGTTAGCGTCATCAAAAAAACTATAAAGTAAACGCCAATTATTCTTTGTTAGTTCGTACAGCATCCAGCCATTCGCTTCATCTCGTTCAATTTTATAAAGTTCATTACCTTCACGGTGTTGATGTCCAGCTATTAGTGGAACTGGATTACAAGGAGCTAGTGCACCTACACCAACATCCGAAATATATGATTGCCCATCGAAATTGACCAGCAATAGCTGATGCATAGGTACATCCTCAACAGGTGTATCTGCTTCATGGTTGCGCCAAAACTGTGCATAGCGATTGGTTACAGAAAAGCCAAGTTCGCGAAGTAGCCAACTAAATAAAATATTTAGTTCAAAGCAATTGCCTCCGCGGAGTTGAATAATGATTTTTTGAAAAAGGTCAGGAATAGCGAAGGAGATGCCATGTTTTAAGGCAACATCTAGGTTCTCATAAGGAATGGTATATAGATGTCTTGTTTGTAGCTGACCAAGTAGCTTAATAGATGGCTCTAAAGATCCTTGAAATTGAATAAGCTTTAAATATTGCTTTATTTGTGAATTCATAAAATCGCCTCACTTCCTTACTAAATAACATAACCGAAATGGTTTGAGAATACACGTGAATAATAGAAAGAAAATAATAGAAAAGAAGGTAAATAACTTGTAAAATGAAAATATTAACTACTATAAAGAGAGATATTTCCTATTATTTTAGTTAATAATAATGATTGTAAGGTAGGTATACGAATGACAAGCGAAATGAAATGGTTAGAAGTAAATTCATACGATGAAATGAGCAAAGTAGCAGCGGATATATTCACTAAACAATTACAAGTAAAACCAACAAGTATTTTAGGATTAGCGACTGGTGGTTCTCCTGTAGGAATGTATAAGGAATTAGTGAAACGCCAACAAGCTGGAGATTTATCTTTTAGCGATGTGATTACCTTTAACCTAGATGAATATGTAGGTCTCGATCAAACAAGTCCGGCAAGTTATTGGACATTTATGCATGAAAACTTATTTAATCATGTAGATATTACGGAAGAAAATATACATTTACCAAATGGTAAGGCAGAAAACTTAGATGCTGAGTGTGCGGCCTATGATGCTCGAATTAAAGAAGCGGGAGGAATTGATCTACAGCTTCTAGGTATTGGCGTTAACGGACATATTGGCTTTAACGAACCGGGTACATCTTTTGATTCAATGACTAATATTGTAGAGTTAACGGAATCTACTCGCACAGAAAATGCAATTTATTTTGATAACTCTAAAGATGTACCGACACATGCTATTACAATGGGCATTGAATCTATTATGAAAGCCAAGGAAATCGTGTTAATTGCATTTGGTGAAAAAAAACTAGAGGCTATGGAAAAATTGAAAAGTGGTATCGTCACTGAAGATTTCCCAGCAAGCCAATTATTAAATCATCCAAATGTAACGATTATTTACGGCGGAACAAAATAGGAATTAAGCGTAGACTTTGTATTATTTGAAGTCTACGCTTTTTTATTTTGGCATGCAGAGCGACGGAAGGGAGAGTTCAAGTGACGGATGGAAAGGCGAGAGCGACGGAAAGGAGAGGCAAAGTGACGGAAAGAAGAGGCAAGGTGACGGATGGAAACTAGAGCGACGGAAAGAAGAGCCGAAGCGACGGATGTGAAGGCGAGAGAGACGGAAAGAACAGCCAGAGCGACGGAAAGAAGAGCCGAAGTGACGGATGTGAAGGCGAGAGAGACGGATAGAAATCAGAGTGACGGAAAGAACAGCCAGAGCGACGGATAGAACAGCCAAAGTCGTGGATAGAATCGCCAAAGCGACGGATAGAACAGTCAAAGTCGTGGATAGAAACGTCAAAATGGCGGATAGAACAGCCAAATTCGTGGATAGAGCCATCAAAGCGACGGAAAGAAGAGCTAAGGTGATGGATAGAAATCAGAGCGACGGATAGAAATCAGAGAGACGGATAGGAGAGCCAGAGCGACGGAAAGAAAGGCCAAAGCGACGGAAAGAACAGCCGAAGTGAAGGATGTGAAGGCGAGAGAGACGGATAGAAATCAGAGAGACGGATAGGAGAGCCAGAGCGACGGAAAGAAAGGCCAAAGCGACGGAAAGAACAGCCGAAGTGAAGGATGTGAAGG
>NZ_JBIWFQ010000012.1:12456-24135 GCF_044763105.1 Lysinibacillus sp. NPDC096212
AAGGCGAGAGAGACGGATAGAAATCAGAGCGACGGATAGGAGAGCCAGAGCGACGGAAAGAACAGCCGAAGTGACGGATGTGAAGGCGAGAGAGACGGATAGAAATCAGAGAGACGGATAGGGGAGCCAGAGCGACGGAAAGAAAGGCCAAAGCGACGGAAAGAACAGCCGAAGTGACGGATGTGAAGGCGAGAGAGACGGATAGAAATCAGAGAGACGGATAGGAGAGCCAAAGCGGCGGAAAGAACAGCCAAAGTCGTGGATAGAAACGTCAAGATGGCAGATAGAACAGTCAAAGTCGTGGATAGAAACGTCAAAATGGCGGAAAGAACAGCCAAAGTCGTGGATAGAGCCGTCAAAGCGGCGGAAAGTAGAGCCATCAGAGTGACGGAAAGAATCACCAAAGCGACGGACATTCATCCGGAAATTTAAATTTTATCAAAACTAACTTCGCTATGAATCAATGCTACAATATTATCTATATGCTAGAATAAGAAAAAACTATAGGAGGGGTTAGGGTGAAAAGCACCGTACCACATTTACAAAAGGGCGATACAGTAGGTCTTGTGGCTTTATCTAGTCCAGCACAGCTCGAAAAGCTAGGAGATGCTATAGCCTTTCTTGAAGAATTAGGGCTTAACTATATAATTGGGGATACCATTCAGGCAAAGCACGATTACCTAGCAGGTAGTGATGAAGATCGTCTGGATGATTTTCATGAAATGGTGAGAAATCCAGAGGTGAAGGCAATTTTTTGTGCTAAGGGGGGCTATGGCTCTGCACGCATTGCGGAAAAGATTGACTACGGACTACTTGAGGAAAATCCAAAAATTTTCTGGGGCTTCTCTGATCTTACATATTTACATTGCGCGATTAACGAATATGCTAATTTAGTGACGTTTCACGGACCGCTACTGATGTCTGTAGGAAGAATAGATGATATATCAAAGAAGATGTTTTTACAGCTATTTTCACCGATAGAATTACAGTATACAGAGGATATTTCCCCATTAACAACGATTGCACCTGGTGTAGCTCGCGGTGAGATTATTGGCGGAAATTTACGTCGTCTTGTTAACACATTGGGTACAAAATTTGAAGTTAGCACGGAAGGTCGCATTTTATTGATTGAGGAGCTTGGAGAATCTATCCCAAAAATCGATTCGATGCTGCAGCAATTAAAGCAGGCGAGAAAGCTTGAGCAGTTAGCCGGTGTTGTTATCGGTTCCTTTACACAAACAGAAGCGGATGAAGCTGCGCTATTTACTTTAGTGAAGGATTATTTTGCAGATTTAGGCGTTCCGGTTGTAGCAGGCTTTAAAATTGGCCATGATTCAACGAATATTGCTATACCATTAGGTGTAGATGCTATTTTAGATGCACAGGAAAAGGTACTAAAGATTTTGCCTGGTGTGCATTAAAAAGAAGCATTTTATGTTATGTTAAATTGATTAAAAACAGGGGGAAAGAAGATGAATATTGAGCGAAAATTATATCAGTCGGTGGTAGAATTGATCGAAAAAAGATATCCTTCTGGTTGGGGTGGTGCTGCAGCAATGTATACTGAAGATGGTCAGATTTTAACGAGCGTAGCACCAGACGTTATTAATGCCTCTACTGAATTGTGCATGGAAACCGGTGCAATACTTGAAGCGCATAAACTTAATACGAAGGTTACTCATAGTATTTGTATTGCCAGAGAAAACGAAAATTCAGTATTTACTGTGTTAACTCCTTGTGGTGTATGTCAAGAAAGGCTTTTTTACTGGGGCGAAAATGTAAAAGCGGCTATCACTAATCCGAATGGTGAATTGATATTTAAAACACTGAAAGAAATACAACCATATCATTGGTATAAAGCATACGAAAAATAATTAAAAAGTTCTTTTCTATTGTAATGAAGAATAACTTCTGTCACTAAAAAAAGACATTACATATTTGTTGTGAAAATATGTAATGTCTTTTTGATTTAATAAGGCTCTGCGCCATGACCTTTATCTACAGCTTTTTGAGGTGCTTCATCACCAGCAATATTGCCAAGTGGCTTTGATGAAGAAGAATCGTTTCGAGCTTTTTGTAAACCTTCTTTTAACAAACGACCGTATTCTTCATCTGCTTCTTGTGCTAATGCAATCATCGCTTCTTGAATGGCTATATGACAGACTGCTAAATCACGAATTAAGTTTTCAAGCAGCTCATCTCGCTCCCATTGTTCAAAATTGCGATATGTTTCGCCAGCTTGCTTCGTATTACTTTGACGATCAATTGATTCTCGAACGAGATTACCTTCCACGAGTGGTGTATATTCTTTAGCCGCTTGAGTAGCTTCCTTTAAACCATTTAACATCGAAGGCTCATAGTTAATATGAGGATTTTGTCCAGGAGCTAAATCACGCTTATACATCATTTGACCACCATTCTGATTGGTTGCCACTCGTTTTTTAGGAGCATTGATAGGGAGTTGTAAATAGTTTGCACCTACACGATGACGCTGTGTATCGGAATAAGAGAAGGTACGACCTTGTAGCATTTTATCGTCCGAGAAATCCAATCCGTCCACAAGCACACCTGTGCCGAATGTAGCCTGTTCAACCTCAGCAAAATAATCTTCTGGATTTTTATTTAGCACCATCTTACCAACTGGATACCATGGGAATTGATCATTAGGCCAAAGCTTCGTATCATCTAATGGATCAAAATCAAGCTCTGGATGTGGACCATCCTCCATAATTTGGACGTTAAGCTCCCATTCAGGATAATCACCATTTTTAATGGCATCATATAAATCTTGTGTGGCATGATTGAAATTTTTCATTTGGATTTCTTCTGCTTCTTTTTGTGTTAAGTTTTTAATGCCTTGTAAAGGTTCCCAATGATATTTTACAAGGACCGCTTTGCCTTCATTATTGACCCATTTATACGTATTAACGCCGGAGCCTTGCATCATTCGATAATTAGCAGGAATACCCCATGGTGAATAAACGAATGTCACCATATGGAAGGATTCTGGTGAGCTTGCACAGAAATCAAAAAAACGCTCAACGTCTTGAATATTTGTAATGGGATCAGGCTTAAAGGCGTGAATCATATCAGGGAATTTCATAGCATCACGGATAAAGAAGATCTTTAAATTATTGCCGACTAAATCCCAGTTACCATCCTCAGTATAGAATTTTACAGCAAAGCCTCGTGGATCACGTAATGTCTCTGGTGAATGACCACCATGAATAACTGTTGAAAAGCGCACAAAAACAGGCGTCTGTTTCCCTTTATCCTGAAATACTTTAGCCCTTGTATACTTAGAAATAGGATCATCCCCGACAACACCATATGTCTCAAAATAGCCATGTGCCCCTGCACCTCGCGCATGAACAACACGCTCAGGAATTCTTTCACGGTCAAAGTGACTTATTTTTTCTATAAAATCATAGTTTTCCAGGGTTGCAGGTCCTCGATTACTGACAGTACGTATATTTTGATTGTTAGTAATAGGGTGTCCCTGTCGATTTGTCAAAGTCATGTCATGCTCGTTTGTTGAATCATGTTGGTTTGTCATTGTTTAACCCCTTTCTTTGGATATAGTCATTCTGTCCATGCTAGGGGAGAACTAGACATTAAAAACCCTCTTACATGTGATACCTTTATGGTTTTTTAGATTCCTTCTAAAGATTATTGTCGAAATATGCTTTAAAATCAGAAAATATTGATTTGACTGTTTTGAAATTCTTGTTAGTATTTATGATATATGGAGATTACAGCTACATTTTTACTTTAGTTACTGTAGGCTTTGATAATTACTTTTAAGGGGTGTAAATTGTGTCGACAATATTCGTGTTTTCAATTGCTATGTTGGGATTAGGCTTAGCAATTTATACAGCCTCACAAACTGATGTTTTAAAGAGAAAGATATTGCAATTAGAAAAAGAGATAAAGGAATTAAAAGATAGAATTAAAAAGAGTGAAAGTTAACACTCTTTTTTTGCTTATTATTAAGAGAGTGTATAGAAGACTTAAAAAAGGAGATAGAAAATGCTACATAATGGATTAAAATATGTTGGGTTTTTAATCATGTTAATTTTCGGCGGAGTCTTTTTGTTAAGATGGTTTCTTCATGATGAATTATTATTGGATCAATTAATTGCCTTTGCAATAGGCTTTATTTTCTACGTTACTTCTTTATTCGTTAAAGCAAAATGATGCACTTTGTTTTAAACTAAAAAGCTCTCCTACACACAAGATGTAAGAGAGCTATTGGATGGCGTTTTCAAATAATTATCAAGTAGTTTGAGTATGGCCATTGCTTATAGTTGGTTATTAGTCATTGGTCATACAGTAACAGGTAACTTGTCATTGGTTTTGTTTAAGTTAGCTCCAAAAAGCTAGTTTTGAAAACAGCACATCCAATTCGATATGAAGTCTCATCGACTCCATAAATCTATTGTATACAGTTTCAGGGAAATCGTCTATGCAATAAAACTTTAAACCTTGGCTGATGCAAAATAGATTCCTTGACTTAGAGTTTACTCTAACAAATATAATACAAACATCTTTATTGAGAGGAGATGTTTTGATTTGAATACACGAGTAATTGTAACTCGATACGGAGGACCTCAGGTTATTGATGTGATAGAGGAGCCCCTACGAAAACCTGAAAGGGGAGAAATTCGAGTTAAGGTTCAAGCAGCAGGGGTTGCACTTGCGGATATTATGAGAAGAGAGGGTAAATATCCGCTATCTCCTATACCTCCCTTTACTCCAGGATACGATGCTATTGGGATTGTTGACGAGTTGGGAGAAGGCGTGCAAAAATATTTGATAGGGGATAAGGTAGCCGTCTTTTTTAACGGAACGGGTGGCTATGCATCTTATGTGTACGCGATGGATGATGAGGTTGTCGGGATTCCTGCTCACATCGATTCCGTAACGGCGGTTGCTGTGATCTTAAATTATGTAACAGCCTATCAAATGCTTCACCGGGTTGCAAAGGTAGCTGAGGGAGAACGTATCCTTATTCACGGGGCAAGTGGAGGGGTTGGTACTGCATTGCTTGAGCTTGGAAAGTTAGCGAAATTAGACATGTATGGCACGGCTTCCTTGGCTAAACATTCAATTGTATCCCAATTCGGCGCCGTGCCGATTGACTATCGAAACGAAGATTTTGTAGATACTCTTCGTAATAAGGCTCCTGAAGGTATGGATGTTGTATTTGATCCAATAGGAGGCCAGAATTATGAGCGTTCGATGAATACCTTAAGCAACAATGGCCGTTTCATAGGTTACGGCTATACCTCGATTCTTCAGCAAGGAGATTCAGAAGAATGGACCAAAGAGTGGGAAAGTTTGGCTGAAAATCGAACTACAGGGAAAGGTAATCCTGTCTATCTTTACTCTATAACCTCATTAAAAAAAGAAAAGTTAGATTGGTTTAAGGAAGATGTTCGGTTCCTACTCTCATTGTTAGAGGAAGGGAAAATCAATCCCCTGATTTCTTACAGACTTCCTTTAAGGGAAGCGGCACATGCACAAGAATTGCTTGAAAAATCAATATCTGTAGGAAAGGTTGTTCTTATATGTGAATGAAAGGGGACAAAACCTAATGTACTCAATTGGTGAAATATCGAAATTAACAGGTATTTCTGCATATACACTTCGTTATTATGAAAAAATGGGTCTCTTACCTAATCCTTATCGTTTGGATGGGAAGCAAAACGGGATTCGGCAATATAATGATCAGGATCTTCGCTTTATCCAATTTATTTATGGATTAAAGCAAACAGGAATGAAGCTAAAGGATATTACTTTGTTTGCTGAAGATGGCTGTCTATTAACACAAAATGATCAACAAATAGAGGATATTCAGGAAATTTTACACAAACGGATTGAACTATTAAATAAACATGTTAATCTACTAGAGCAACAATTGGAGCAATTGGAAAACGTGATGACTCTTGCAAATGAGAAAAGAAGTTTTTACTTAGCTATGCTAAATGATCGACTTCCAAACCCGTAAAGACATTTTAACTTCTTCTAGGAGAAGTTAAGCTTCCGGCGGATATCACGGGATCAGAAAGGAGTTGTTAGCCTAAAATCATCGCATCCATGCGAAAACGGCTAATTGACCTGTATCGGTGGCACTGCCCCTATGTTTTCACACAAAAGACATCTATTGCTTCTGCTACGTTAGCACGGAGCTTTCGCAAAAAAATAGACTATCAAAAGCGTTTAGCCACTATTGGTTGAACGCTTTTTTATATGCATTAGATTTAGTTCAATATATAACAAGATCCTTTATTTTACTTAAAATGTCGAAAAATGACGAATAATAAAGGTGGAAATGTACACCTTATTTTGTCAGAATTGTAATAGGAGGAGATGATATAGTATTTTAGAAACTTTTTGTACTATAATTCTATTTCATTAAATCTAATAACGTATATTTTTAGCGATATGCATTCGGAGGGAATAAAGGTAATGAAGAAAGTTTTATTATTACTTCTAGCAGTTATGCTAGTTGGATGTTCTGGAGAAGGAACAGAGAAGAAAAAAGAGGCAGATGTAAAAAAAGAAGAGGTCGTTACAGTAAAATTTGAAGAAGTCGATACTGAATCAAAAGCTACAGTTGAAAAGTTTGCCAAAGAATACAATGAAAAGCTTACTTTATTTAAACAGGTTCAACCTATAGGATTAGACATGATTCCAGAACCTGTAACGAATGAACTTAATGATTTCTCACAAGTTCTATTGGAAGCTGATTTTAAAGAATATAAGGGCCATTACAAATTAGTTGCTAAATACAATAAGGATAAAAAAATAATTGGATATAATCTTTCTGTTCAAGGACTCCCTGAAAAAGAAGTAAATGATGAGGGAGATGAATGGGCAGAAGGGATGACTTCAGCTGTAATAGTTGCTCAAACACTAGGATTAGATTTGGGTAAATTCACCGAATCATTAGCTAAAGCTGAAGGAAATAGAGACACTGATTCTTATACTGATTCTACATATAAGGTAACTAATCTTTGTACTGAGGTCGATGCAGGAAAGTTTGAATTTAAATTTGAATTAACTAAGTAGAACAAAAAGCATCTCTAATGAACTACATCTCAATTGTGTCTAACAATTGCAATGCAGATCAAGAGATGCTTTTTTGCTTTGCTGTATTTATTTTAATTGATTTAGAGCTATACAAGTCTTTTTTGCTTATTAATAGACTTGAGAAGCGATGAAACCTCGGCTTGTCTTTTGTATTTGCTTTTGTGTAATTGAGATTTTAAAAATTGATATTCTGTATATTATTATTCCATAAAACCTTAATTTTACATAAAATGTCGAAAAGTGTTGAAAGAAAGGGTGGAAACAGAAACTTTATTTTGTCAGAATTATAATAGGATGATGCAATATAGTAATTTAAGTATTTTTTGCACTGAATTCTATTTCATTGAATCTAGTAACGTATATTTTTATTGATATACATTCGGAGGGAATAAAGGTAATGAAGAAAGTTTTATTATTACTTCTAGCAGTTATGCTAGTTGGATGTTCTGGAGAAGGAACAGAGAAGAAAAAAGAGGCAGATGTAAAAAAAGATCAGGAAACAAAAGAAGCGGTCGTAAAGGAGGAGAAAGTCGTTCCAGTAAAATTTGAAGAGGTTGATCCTGAATCAAAGGCTGCGGTAGAAAAGTTTGTTAAAAAATACAATGTCAGAGCTGATATATATAAACAGAATCCAGTAAACGGAATTGTAATAGCGAAAATGCCAGAACCAATAACTAGTGAATTGAATAAAGAGGAAAATATTTTCTCACAAATCTTATTGGATACTGATTTTAAAAAACATAAGGGTCATTATAAAATAGACGCTAAATATAATGAGGATAAAAAAATAATTGGATATAATATTTTTATAGAAGGAATCCCCGCAACCGAATTAAATGAAGCTGAAAATGGAGGAGAATGGGCAGAAGGAATTATATCCGCTATGTCAATTGCTGATGCACTAGGATTGAATATAGATAAATTTGACGAAGAAAGTGATATTGCTTTTGACGAGGATAAAGCTTATACATATACTGATCCTAACACTAAGACTAATGTAACTTTTCTGTTTGCTGATTGGGATATAGGGAAATTTGAAATTAAATATGATTTAAGTAAGTAGAACAAAAAGCATCCCAAAGCTGCACTCCGAATTGTTAAACACAATTGGAGGTACAGCTCAAAAAGGATGCTTTTTTATTGTATTTCATTTTAGAAATAATAGCCTTGATGCTTGAGATTAGAAATAACGAGAATCATCAAAATTAATTTCAACACGATAATTCTTCGCATTGATCAGATTCGATAATTTATGGGCATCTTTTTCTAGTTTAATAGCACGTTCGCGGTACTCATCTGGCTCATACATAGCAATTTCATAAAGCATTGTATTTTCACCATAACCCATGCGTACACTCTCTTTTTCATGCATACTAAACTGTTTGCACAGTTCAGCATCTGCGCGGAGCTGTGTTGCGAGCTCAATCGCTTCAACTAATGCTAGTTTTTCACCTTTAAAGTCCACGGAGCTTTTTATATTTGCTTCATATACTAAACGATCCAATGTACGAACATCGAGACGTACTTGAGCTAATTCAGCTTCAATTACCTTCATTGCACGATTACTTGTTTTGGGTGCTTGTCCTTTTTCAACAGTTACAAAAGCGCTACGATGTAATTCGTCAACGAGTTCTTGAACTTTTTTTGCTAAAATACTTTTTAGCTTAACGGCTTCTGCAAGATTAATCATGAAAACACATCCTTTTTACAGTGTAGTAGATGGTGCTGCACTTGTTAATAAGGCCATTTTATAATCGCCACCATGAATTTGATTAAACATCTTACTGGCAGATGCAAGAAGCTCTTCCGCACTTTCTTCTGACAATGATGGGCGGAGGTAGAAGATATGTAAAGCCTCGGTCGTTTCCTCTGAAACAGACGTACGTTTAGAATCGACAAATGGTGACCCAAATGCTCCTTCAGCATCATAGCTATTAAGGATATTTTTTAATGCATTAAAACGACCATTTAAGCCCTCATAGCCAGTTTCCTCATTGCCAAGTGCGATTTCTATATTTCCTTTTAGTTTAGCTACATCATATAAGCCTACTGGAATCTCATATTGAAGGGAGAAGAAATTATTTAAATCAACACCAGAGTGAAGTGGTGTTAAATAATTTTGCTTACTAATTCGGCGCATTAAACTTTCTGCTGAGTGGCGATAGCGGTTCGGATCTGCACCAAGCTTTTTCCATAGTTGTCGCCATTCTGCAATACCCTCTCGTTGCGTTACAGGATTATCTTGCATTTCTAAAAAGAGATTTTCCTGATACAATTGCATGCGACCTTTAATCATTTGAGGAGATTCTGCAACGACAATTTTGGTATAATGAATAATGCCGATTTTAAGCTCGGGATGTTGTGTCAATAGAGATTGATTAATTGAAATGTCCATAAAACATCACCTACTTTATCTATTTCTATTATTGTACCATGTAAGGAGTTGGAAATGAAATGAACATACATGACCTACAACGTGAATTTGTGGCGTATGCAATGTCCATTGGTGTAGATAAAATTGGCTTTACAACAGCAGCTCCATTTACAGAATTAAAAAATAGACTGCGCCGTCAGCAAGAGCTTGGCTATCAGTCTGGCTTTGAAGAAAGTGATATAGAAAAACGTACCGAGCCCCTACAATTGTTAGAAGGAGCAGAGAGCATTGTGGCGATAGCTGTCGCATATCCGTCGCGTATGCAAAATGCACCTGTTGGCAAGAAGGGAGCAAGACGCGGGATTTTTTGCCGTGCTTCCTGGGGGATCGATTATCATACAGCATTACGTGAGCGATTGAAATTATTAGCAGCATGGCTTGAGGAACGCATAGAAGGTGTTCGTATTGAATCAATGGTTGATACGGGGGCACTTGTCGATAGGGCAGTTGCGGAACGTGCAGGAATAGGTTGGAGCGGAAAAAACTGCTCGATCATTACGCCTGAGTTCGGTTCCTATGTATATTTAGGAGAGCTAATCACGAATATCCCTTTTGCTCCGGATAAGCCTATGGAGGATGAATGCGGGGATTGCCGCTTATGTTTAGATGTTTGTCCAACTGGTGCGTTAATCGAAGGCGGACAGCTAGACTCTCAACGTTGTATAGCCTTTTTAACACAAACTAAGGGAATGCTACCTGATGAGTTTCGTACCCATATTGGTAATCGTTTGTATGGCTGTGATACATGTCAGACCGTATGCCCAAAGAATAAAGGAAAGATTAACTGGATGCATGAGGAATTTAAACCTGATCCAGAGCTTGCAAAGCCATTACTTGTGCCACTTTTGACAATTTCAAATCGTGACTTTAAAGAAAAGTTTGGCCATGTTTCTGGTTCATGGCGAGGGAAAAAGCCAATTCAACGCAATGCTATTTTGGCACTTGCTCACTTTAAAGAAGAAGCTGCGGTCCCAGATTTAGTAGCGCTTCTTGAAAAGGATGAACGACCTGTAATTCGAGGAACAGCAGCATGGGCTTTAGGCAAGATAGGCGGGGAGCAGGCCCAATCTGCATTACTCAAGGCAAACGCACAAGAACAAGACGAGGAAGTGCTCGTTGAAATTAATAAAGGTTTACAATTTTTTAGTTAAGGAAGTGTACCGTTATGCCATTGCATATCGTTTTATATCAACCAGAAATTCCAGCAAATACAGGAAATATTGCACGCACATGTGCTGGCACAAATACGTCACTACATTTAATTCGTCCTCTTGGTTTTTCCACAGACGATAAAATGCTAAAACGTGCCGGCTTAGATTATTGGCATAGTGTCAATGTCGTGTATCACGATTCGCTAGAGGATTTTTTAGAGGCATCCAAAAATGGCGACGTTTATTTAATTGAGACCTATAGTGAAGAACCATTTACGACACATGATTTTAGTGATAAAGATCGAGATATTTACTTCATGTTTGGCAAAGAAACGACTGGCTTGCCAAAGGATTTTGCGTATGAGCGTCGAGATATGTGCTTACGAATTCCACAGAGTGAGCATGTTCGTTCACTCAATCTATCGAATACAGCAGCAATAGTTATTTATGAGGCATTACGTCAACAAGGATATCCAGGGTTACATTAAAAAAGCAGTTCTCCTTTTATGGAGAACTGCTTTTGCTTTTTTGTAAGACGTGAAGGGATTCGAAAAGGGATGGTTAGAACTCCGTAAGCGACGGAAAGACCGTCAAGTGACGGAAAGCCCGTCAGGCGACGGAAAGAACCCGTCAAGCGACGGAAAGCACCTCGCGAGCGACGGATACAACCCGTCAGGCGATGGAAAGAACTCCTCAAGCGACGGATTGCTCGTCAAGCGACGGAAAGAACCTCGCAAGTGACGGATAAAACCCGTCAGGCGACGGAAAGAACTCCTCAAGCGACGGATTGCTCGTCAAGCGACGGAAAGCACCTCGCAAGTGACGGATAAAACCCGTCAGGCGACGGAAAGAACTACTCAAGCGACGGATTGCTCGTCAAGCGACGGAAAGAACCCAGCAAACGACGGAAAGAACCTCGCAAGTGACGGATAAAACCCGTCAGGCGACGGAAAGAACTCCTCAAGCGACGGATTGCTCGTCAAGCGACGGAAAGCACCT
>NZ_JBIWFQ010000012.1:24233-87563 GCF_044763105.1 Lysinibacillus sp. NPDC096212
CTCGCGAGCGACGGATAAAGCCCGTCAAGCGACGGAAAGAACTCCTCAAGTGACGGATTGCTCGTCAAGCGACGGATAAAACCCGCCAATCGACGGATAAAGCCCGTCAAGTGACGGATACAATCCTCACCCCGACGGATAGTACGCCACATCACTCTTAAAATTTCAATAAAACAACGATACCTGATGGATCCTCTGTTTGGAAACCACCATCTATATCAATAACAGGTGCACCAATTGAACGGAGATTTTCTTTCATTGTTGCTGCTTGCTCTTCATTATCTAGACGCAGTGAAAATGTTTGTAAGCCAACCTGATTTTTACCAAGCTTTGGTGCGTTTTCAGAGTGCCAAGTGTTTAAACCAATATGATGATGATAGCGGCCAGTTGAGATGAATAAAGCTTGTGCTCCATAGCGAGTGACAATCTCAAATCCTAATCCTTTTGTATAAAATTCCTCTGCGGCAGCCAAATTAGAAACTGATAAATGAATATGTCCCATAACCGTATCAGCTGGTAGGCCATCCCATCTTCCATCGCCTTCCTCTAATATAGAATGGATTTTAAGAGGTTCGGTCACCATATGCACTTGGTCGAAATGCCAAGTCCATGCATTTTCAGGGCGATCCGCATAAACCTCAATACCATTATTATCAGGATCATTTAAATAAAGTGCTTCACTTACATCATGGTCAGATGCCCCGAAGTACACGCCCTTGTTATGGAAATGAGTAATAATATTTGCTAAATCACGACGAGTAGGCAGTAAAATTGCAAAGTGATAAAGTCCAGTTGTTAAGCTCGTTTTTTCTTCTACTGTTTCAGGTTGGACGATTGTCAATAATGCTGTTTTGCCATCAGCTGTTAGAGTTGCTCTATGAGATTCCTGATGTAAAACTTTAAAGCCAATGACCTTCTGATAATAAGTTAATGAACGTTGTATATCGCTCACTTTAATTTCAACATTAGTGACATATGTGTTAGGTTTTTCATGAAAATGCATAGTAATTTACCTCCGAATTTAAGTTATGATTGATTATCAAGTTACTTTATGTAAGTAAGTTTATTTTATAAAGTACAGATTGTCAAGTAATTATATTGTTCCAAAAAAAATGAGAAATAACCGAAGTGGCTCATCGGACGCCCCAGGAAGCTTTGCTATGCGCGAAAACGAAGCGTCAGCGACAATTGTTTTATCTGCGCGACAGCAACAAATGTTTTATCTGTGCGAAAGCGAAGCGACAGCAACATCAAAGCGCCCAGCCGTAACGGAAATCAACAACTCGTTTTTGCCGAAGAGCAAACTTTATCTAAAATGACTTTGCTGTAATAGTTTTAAACAAAAAAATCACTAAGCATATATTCATGCTTAGTGATTTTCTTGAGGTATTATTTGTCTGCTCTGTAATCGCCTTCATAACCAGCAGTGAAAATTGCAGTTAAGAACGCAACAGTTACACCAATAATTAATATTAAACTCATGGAAGAACCCTCCTCAGTTTATAAAGACATCTCTTTTTAGTATAGACTATCTACTATAAAAATGAAACGACATGGCGGAATAAAATATGTCAGAAATGGTTCAGAAATAACTATTTCGGGAAAACTATAGGAGAGGTGATAATAATGGAAAAAAAGGTTCCAAATATCGAAAACGGTACAATGGCTAGAAACTTTAAAGATTTACAGGATTTAGGGAAGCAGATGGAGCATTTGCGTGATGGTCTAGAGCTTGTAGAAGACAATCGAATTCCAGATCCTATTCAAGTAGATGATTATGAAGAGAAAGCGAAAGATCAATAAGACATTACCCCGGAAATTTTCCTTATATTTCTTAAAACCAATTTTTTGTATAATGGAACTAGGAAAAGAAAGGGGTTGTTATTCTTGAATTTACAATCAACAAAAACATTAGCAAATGGTGTGGAAATGCCTCGCTTTGGCTTAGGTGTTTATAAAATGACAGAGCGTGATGAGACTTTGCAGGCTATTGATAAAGCTGTTAAATATGGCTACCGAGCTATTGATACGGCTTCTCTTTATGGTAATGAGGCCGAGGTGGGCGAAGCTATTCGTCATTCAGGTGTTAAACGTGAGGATATTTTTGTGACGACAAAGGTTTGGAATAATGACCAAGGCTATGATGAAACATTACGAGCTTTTGAAGTATCATTGAAAAAGTTAAATATGGACTATTTAGATTTATATTTAACGCATTGGGCAGTACCAGAAACATTTGAAGAAACGTATAGAGCAATTGAACGTTTATATGATGAAAAATTAATTCGTGCAACAGGTGTCTCAAATCACCATGAGCATCATCTACAAAAGCTTTTAGCTAAAGCAAATATAGCGCCAATGGTCAATCAAGTAGAGGTGCATCCATATTTACAGCAGGACGCATTACGAGCATTTTGTAATGAGCATGGAGTTGCTGTTACGGCATGGTCTCCATTAGGCCGTGGCGGGGTACTTGATAATCCAACGATTATGGAAATTGGTCGTGAAATAGGGAAGACAGCTGCTCAAGTAGTGCTGCGTTGGCATTTGCAAAATGATACACTTATTATTCCTAAGTCTGTGACACCTAGTCGTATTGAGGAAAATGCACAGATTTTTGATTTTGAATTAACACTAGCTCAAATGGATAAAATAGCTACGTTAAATCGCAATGAACGATTTGGACAAGACCCAGATAACTTTAAATTTAATTTTTAGTGCAATAGAAATCCCGCTCTCTAATTTGAGAAGCGGGATTTTGTAAATTTATTATTTAGATTCTTTTACAAATGGAATATAGTTAGAAAGCATTTTTGCCATATGCGCACGTGTCGCGTTGTTACTAGGCATAAATTTGCCGTTTACGCCGCTAACAATCTTTAAGTCTTTCATAAGGGCAATAGCATTTTGAGTTTCAGCGTTGTATTGAGAAATATCACTGAAATCAGCTTTTAAACCAGTTTTTGCATCGTGTTGTAGGTTGTATGCACGAGCAAACATTAAGGAAAGTTGAGCACGAGTTACTTTTGTATTAGGATTGAATTTACCATTCACACCTTGTACAATTCCTGCTTCAGCAAGTGCTGTAATTTCTTTTTGTGTTGCAGGATTTACATTCGCAAGATCAGAGAATGTTGCTTGACCTTTTGCTTCAAGCTTTAAGGCACGTGCGATAAATGATGCAGCTTGTGCACGAGTTAAGTTTGCGTTTGGTGAATATGTTGTTGCTGAAGTACCGTTAGTTAAATCACGGTAATAAAGGTCACGAACAAAGCCTTCTGTTTCTGAACCTTTTGCGATATCTTTAAACGGAATTGTTGCGATAATACGTCCTTCTACTTTTGGATCAACTTTTTTCAGTGTATCTAAATGTTCAATAAACATTTCGTAGTCAATTGTACCAGGTTCACTTACACGGCCGTCCTCATAAACTTTTTTCAGTGTATCATAGCCGTCTCCACCTTTAGCAGTGAATGTATTTGTTGCCGCTTTATAATATGCTGCTTTATCAATCTCTTTACCATTTAATTTAATAGATTTTACACGTTTACCAGCTGGTGCTTTACCGTCAAATTCTACTTGTAAACCAGAGAAGTGTAGGAAGCCACCAGATTCTTTAGGGAACTCTTTCACACTATGTTCAACGATTTCATAAATTTCAGCACCTTTTAATTTTACGATACCAAGTGCATTACCGAATGGCATAACTGTCATAACCTCACCAACAGTAATATCTCCTGCATCAATACCAGCGCGGATACCACCACCATTTTGGAATGCAAATTGTACTTCAGGGTCAATTTTTTTAGCACCAGCAAGCATCCCATCAGTAATTAAGTTACCAAGGTTTGTTTCACCAGCACGAACACCCCAAAGATTACGACCGCCATTTAGTGGTGAAACAGCTGTATTACCTGTTGATTGATTTAATATTTTTGAAATTTTCTCTTTATATGGAGCTAAAAGTGCTGTAGCCTCTGCGTCAGCTTGGACATCTTTTAAAGCATGTAACTGACCGAAGTAGTCAACAACGGCACCATTATCGTCGAATGTTAGTTCTAATTCACCTAAATTTTCGCTATATTGGCCTGTTTGAACGATAATTGTAGGGTTCTTAAATGGTGTTTCAGCTTTCACAGGCTTGTCTAATTTTGTATGTGTATGACCACCTACGATTACATCAATGCCTTCTACAGCTTTCGCTAGTAATTGGTCATTATCCCAATCAGCGGAGTCATCGAAGCCAATATGAGTAACTGCGATAATTTTGTTAACACCTTGTTTTTCAAATTCTGTTACTGCTTTTTTCGCAGAGTCGATATAGTTTGCAAATTGGACGTTAGCAACGCTTGAAATGGTAGGTGTTTCTTCTGTTGTTAAGCCGAAAATACCTACTTGTTGTCCATCGATTTCTTTAATGATACCGTCATAAATTTTACCGTTTTTAAAGTCTTTTGTGACTGTTTTGAATTGTAAGCCATCGAATAAAGAATCTTTTGAAAAATCTAGATTGGATCCTAGTAATGGGAACTCTGCGCCCTTAACGAATTTAGCAAGTGCAGCATGTCCTTCTGGGCTTGATCCTAAATCGAACTCATGGTTACCAAAAGTCATGGCATCATAACCCATTAAGTTCATTAACTTCATATCAGTTTCCCCAGCAAATTCGTTAAAGTATAAAGTACCAGAGAAAACATCACCAGCATCTAAAAGAAGTGAGTTTGCATTTGCAGCACGAAGTTCTTTTACTTTTGTTGCACGCTTTGGAGCATCCTCAACGTGTGCATGCGTGTCATTTGAGTGTAGAATTGTTAATTTGAAATCATCTTTCTTAGCTGTTGGTGTTGCTTCCGCTGCATGTGCGGCAAAACCGGGTGTAGCTAGTAAACTAGCAGCTAGAGTTGTTGCTGCAATACTTTTAACCCATTTCATCAATAAATTCCCCCTCATATTAGTCAGATGACTGACAATTTAATCTAATTCTATCATGAAAGAAATCCACCGTCATTACCAATAATGGAAATGTATAATAAATTTACTGTAAAAAATAGATGAAAGAAATGTAAATATTATATTTATACTTTTTTAGGATTATAAGTAAATGGATTGAAGTAATAGCTCATCACCATAACGTGTTGTTGATTTCAACAAGTGTCATCCACAACTTTTGATGATGAGCGAAAGAAATAAAAAAGGCATACAAAAACTGCACTTTAAATTGTTAGCTTATGTGCAACAATTTAAAGTGCAGTACGATAATTACTGCTGATCCTTTACAACGATCACCTTATTTAAAAATGGATGCTCGAATTCCAATTGAATAGCATGGAGCTCATAGTCGTCACTTGCCGTTTCTCTTGCGCCATACATTGTATCTCCAATAATCGGATGACCGATATGTGCTAAATGTACGCGAATTTGATGTGTTCTTCCTGTTTCAAGAATTAGATGGACAACACAAGAGCTTTTATAGCGCGCTACAACTTCATAGTGTGTAACCGCATGCTGTCCAGTTTTTGAAACGACACGTCTTGTTGCATGATGTCGGTCTTTTCCGATTCCTTCAGAAATCGTGCCAGAAGTAGAGCGTAAATTCCCTTGCACTTCTGCAGCGTAAGTTCGAATAATGGATTTTTCCTCAATCATACGATCAAAGATTGATTTTGCTAAAGGATGTTTTGCTACAAGTAACAAACCTTGTGTTCCTTTATCTAAACGATGGACATGCTCCGCATAAGTGCCACCTTGCTCTTTAATATGAGCCATAACATGATTCATACAAGTGTGAGTATCACGTGCATCATTTGGATGTGTCGACATACCTTTTGGTTTAGAAACGATCAAACAATGGTCATCCTCATAGACGACATCAATTGCACAAACAGGTGTCGGTTGATAATTGGATGCCGGAATAGGAAATGTAAATTTTATTGTTGTGCCTATCTGTAGTGGGTCATTCCACTGAATTGGCTCTCCGTCCATTGTTGTGATAGCCTTCGCCATTCGTAATTCATGGACTAGCTTTTTACCGAGTCGCCAATGATTGCGTAATAGATCCTCGATTGTCAAATTATTCGTATTTATTTCATAGTGAAACATAAATCTTCCTCCGTAGAAAAGACCGTATTCCAAAATGTAGAACACGGCCTCATAATTATTTTGCTGTTTTAGCAGCCTTCATTACATAAAAGCTTGCCCCTGCAATTAAAATAAATGCAGTTAGCGCTAAAAATGGGATTGTGATAAAACCTAACCAGTTAATATATTGACCAGTACATGAAACAAGACCACAAGATGGTGCGGTATCAGCTAAAAAACTTAGCTTTTGAATACCATAATGGTAAAGTGATATACTGCCTCCCATAATGGCAAAAACAGCGGTTGTTACAGCAATACGTGCATTTTTTTGAATAAAGGCAATCGTTGTCATAATGACAATTGGATACATGAAAATTCGTTGGTACCAACACATTTTACAAGGTTCATAATGACGAATTTCAGAAAAGTATAAGGAACCCAGTGTTGCAACGACAGAGACAATCCAAATAAATAATAAGCCATTTTCCACTTTTTTAGACATGTAAATTCTCTCCTTAGTATAACCATGTACTTGTTCGATTATAGTTGTTCTAGTTTTATATGTAAATTAACTTACCCAAAATAAGGTATCATCACCAAAACGTGTGGTTGATTTCCGTTCCGACTGGGCGCTTTCCTGGGGCGTCCGATGAGCCGCTTAGGCCAACACGAGGTTGGTCACGAAGGCGTTTATCACAGGACGTGATGGTTTTAGCCTTCGTTCCTCTATTGCTGATCCCCAAGGAGTCGCCCAGCCTCCACTACAATCCACTTATTTACATAGTATACGTTTTAACAAAAGTCATCCACAACTTTTGGTGATGAACCAAAATAAGGTATATTCTTATGAAAAATTTCAGTCTAAAGTATGAACGGCTGAGGCAGACGTTCCAGACTTTGAAATGTTATCATTAAAATTAGTAATGCCAAAGAAGAGGTGTTTTTGTGAGGGACAATGATCATTCCAATATTGGTATTTTAAAAGAAATTGCAGAGTTATTAAACGAAGAAACTGAAATTGTGTCGATGCTAAAGGGAGCACTTGTGAAATTTTTAAATGGCACAAATTTTGAAACGGGCTGGATTTTTTTTATCGATGAAAAAGGGCGCTCAGAGCTTGTTGTCCATGTCAATTTACCAGAGGCACTGGAGCATAAAAATTGCCATTATTTAGAAAGGGGAGGCTGTTGGTGTGTTTCCCGCTATCGTAATGAGGAATTAAAGAAAGCCTCTAATATTATTGAATGTCAACGTATTGAAAGCGCCATTGCAGCAAATGTTGGTGATCACGAAGGCATTACACATCATGCAACAGTGCCGCTTCAATCTGGACAAGAGCGTTTTGGTGTCTTAAATGTTGCATCGAAGGATACCGTGCGTTTTTCAGAGGAAGAGCTAGCATTACTTGAATCGGTTGCATTTCAGATGGGGTCGGCCATTAAGCGTATTTTACTGACAAAGCAGGAGCAAGAAATGGCACTTGTGAAGGAGCGCAATCGTCTAGCTCGAGATTTACATGATTCCGTGAATCAGCTACTTTTTTCAGTTACATTAACGGCGAGAGCTGGTATTGAAATGACAAACGATAGTGATGTGAAGGAAACGTTTAAGGAGATTCAGCACTTAACACAGGATGCCTTAACAGAAATGCGTGCTCTTATTTGGCAACTCCGTCCAAAAGGATTAGAAAATGGTTTACTTGAAGCGATAAAAGTGTATGCTGAAATGCTTGGCTTGAAGCTTCATGTAACGGTCTCAGGTGTACTGCAATTCCCATCACGTATCGAAGAAACATTATTTCGGGTAGCCCAAGAAGCACTTAATAATGTTCGCCGTCATGCTGGTGTTCTGGAGGCTGCGCTTTATATTACGGTTACTTCTACAGATATTTTACTTGTTATTCGTGATGAGGGACGAGGCTTCGTCGTCGATCATAACACAAAGCTACTTTCGATAGGCTTGCAATCCATAAAGGATCGTGCAAAATCGGTTGGTGGAAAAGCTGACTGGGTTAGTGAAATTGGCAAAGGAACAGAGCTGTTAATCCGCTTGCCATATTAGGGGGGAAGAGTATGATACGTGTTTTAATCGCAGATGACCATCATGTAGTGCGTCGTGGATTATTATTTTTCTTAAAAACACAGAAAGATATAGAAGTTGTAGGAGAAGCGAAAAATGGCCTAGAGGCAGTAACTTTAGCGGAAAGTATACAGCCAGATATTATACTCATGGACTTGGTAATGCCTGAGATGGATGGGATTCAGGCAACGAAGCGCATTAAAGCTAAGTTTCCACAAATAGAAATTCTAATGCTGACAAGCTTTTCAGACCGTGATCATGTAGTGCCAGCAATGGAGGCAGGAGCTGCAGGCTATCAGTTGAAAGATATTGAACCTGATGAGTTGGTATTGTCCATTCGTCGTATTATGCGAGGCGAAAATACATTACATCCAGAAGCAACAACAACTCTTGAAATGGACCGTCAAGAATCAAAAAATGCACCTCATGTTTTAAACCCACTAACACCTCGTGAACAGGATGTGCTTGCAGAGCTTACAAAAGGGAAAAGTAATCGAGAAATTGCATCCTCTTTATTCGTTACAGAAAAAACGGTGAAAACTCATATTTCTAATATTTTCACGAAGCTACAAGTGCAGGATCGTACGCAGGCAGCCCTTTATGCTGTGAAGCACGGGTTAACAGAGGGTAGCGGTGTATAAAATATAAAAAAATAAGTAAAACGGCGAGTTCCTACAAATTGTAGTAGCCCGTCGTTTTTTAATGAATAAATCCTTTATTTATTTTAGAACAAAGAAATTGTTAGAGATATCAATTAATGTAGAGCTTGGCGAAATCGATAGGTCATCTTTTAGCTTCTGTTCATAAGCGAGGAATACTTTGTATGCTTGTTCATGAAACCCCGCATTTATTAAAATGTGTAAATAGTGCTCAAGTTTTTGTTCATTATATGGATCAAACTCTAATAGTCTATTTAAAAAATTTAATGCCTTATCAATATCCGTTAGTAATGTTGCTTGAAAACCTTTTTCTAATAAATCTATGTATGATTTCGTCAGCTTATCTTTATAGGCAGTGGCCCACTCATAATCATCATAAATGAGTAGTCCATTTTTATAAATTGAGAGACTTTGATTGATCAAAGAAATTGGTGGGAATTCTAACTTCGTGAAATCCTCATAATATCTATGAAAGTCATATAAATCACAAAGGATGTTCGGTTTTTCGAAGATATAGTATTTGTTTGAAAAAATAATACAGTTTGCATAACCTATATTATTTAAGGTTTTTCTTAAATAAGAAAGTGCGGTATGAAGATTCGATTTTGCTCGTACATAGTCTAAATCAGGCCATAGAATTTCAATTAAATAATCACGATGAATAGGAATGTTTGGATGTAATATGAAATATACAAATAACTCCTTTGTTTTCTCGGTTTTGAAGGCAACTAAGCTGTTGTTGCTATATGCGGCAAATTGATTAAAGCATTGTACGTTTAACATGGTTTTCGAAGCTTTTTTAATCATTTGCTGAATGGAATATTCATGCTCGATACGAGAAATAGTTTTTTCTAAGCGAGCATGACTAATTGGTTTAAGTACGTAGTCAAGACCTCCGATTTCATATGATTGTAAAGCAAATTCTTTATATGAAGTTATAAAAATAACACTAACATGTGGACGATCAGTTTTGATAATATCAGCTAATTCAAGCCCAGTCAGTTCATTCAGCTTTGCCTCTAAAAAAATTACGTCAAATTCTATTATTGGAAGCTCATTTAAAAATACTTCTACACTTGTAAAAGTTTGAATTACCTGTATTTGCTGAAATGCTTGTAGTTTACTTTGAAAATAGTGTAAAGCTAAAGGTTCATTGTCTATTAAAACGGCTCGAATCACGTCAAAATCTCCTTTTTACAATTAAATTGAAAACCATTAAACTCTAGTTTGTCGTCTTTGAAAATGCTTTTCGAATATAGGGTGGGCACTAAAAGTAAATTCCACATAAAATTAAAAATTTGACACCAAAATTTAGCTCTTTGTATTCCGTTTTCCATAAGTTAGTGTCGGATCTCCTCATACGCTATCTATTCGTACAGGATTTATTTGTTTAGCTTTTTCCCGATGCTGGCTCGTGCTCCGTGCTAAACCTTTTTACATAGAAATTAGGACTTCCACAAATAGTTACTATAAAGTTTTTCTACTTAATAGTTTTCAGTGTCCTTATATAGAGGATAGAAGTTTTATATGTTGTGATAAGAGAATTGAAATAATTAAGCGTTTATTGTTAAAAACAACGTAGTTATAGTAGAGATTATAAGTACCTAAGTTGTTTTTTCTTATATTGTAAAAATAGTATAATGAATGTAATAATTTGTTAGGCGCTATTATAGTACATTTGACTTAAATAAAACTCAAAAAGTACTTAAAAAATACTTAAAGTAGATAGGGAATTAGTAGGTAAAACGCAATTAGCATACAAATAGAATTTATCGTAAAGGAGTACAAATATGAAATTAGAGCGTCTTTTAACGATGATAATGATTTTAATAAATCGTAAAAAAGTGACAGCCCAGGAGCTTGCCGATTTATTTAATGTGTCAGTTCGTACTATTTATCGAGATATTGAAACATTGAGCTGTGCTGGGGTTCCTGTTATTAGCCAGCAGGGAGTTAATGGAGGGATTAGTTTAATTGAGGGCTATCGTGTGGATAAGCAAGTGTTAACGAAGGAAGAGCTTACGTCACTTTCTATTGCCATTAAAAGTGCATTAACAACGTACGAGGATTCGCATGCCGAAGCAGTACTTGAAAAATTAACAGGTGTTGCGGATGACGAAGTAAAACAATCGATTGATCAACTGTTTATTGACCTTAGTCCTTGGGGGCCAAACGTTATTTTCAAGGAACAGATAACTTTATTAAAAAAGGCAATTGAACGTGAATATTGTATAAGCTTTACGTACTCTACTACCCATGGCTGTATAACAAGAAGATTATTAGAGCCACACACTTTAGTACAAAAGGGAAAAGTTTGGTATGTTTATGGCTATTGCACATTGAGAGAAGATTTTCGCTTATTTAAAATTTCAAGAATGAAGGATATAAAAGAAGAGATGACGACATTTCAGCGCAAAGAAGTCAACTTGTCTGAACTCCCGTGGGATAAAGAGTGGCATCATCCTCAAAATATAGTAAACCTTACGTTATCTTTCGATTCTGCAATAACAACATTAGTAGAAGAATCATTTGGCGCTGAACATGTAGATAATGAGAGCTCAACTATTAACATTGCATTGCCTGAGGATGAATGGTTATATGGCTTTCTTCTAAGCTTTGGCCATCGCTTAAAAGTTTTAGAACCACCACATATAAGTGAGATTGTGCGAAAACGGGCGCAGGAAATTGTTGAGTTGTATAAAAAACACTAATTGATGACATACAGATGTCAGGTTTCCTTTGTTATAGTCATAACAAATAGAACGAAGGGTGGATTTAATGATGCAAAGTTATTGTCAAAGCTGTGGAATGCCATTAGTGGATGAAGCTTTACTTGGTACAGAAAAAGAAGGACACAAAAGTCAGGATTACTGCACATATTGTTATGAATTAGGAGAGTTTAAGCAGCCAAATCTAACAGTTGAAGAAATGATTGAAATTTGTGTGCCGCATTTAAAGGGAGATGGCATGGGGGAAGAAGAAGCACGCCAAATGTTGACTTCTTTTTTACCAAGCTTAAAGAGATGGAGAAAGCATGACATAAAAGAACCGGCTGTGAACAATAAAGAATCATTTCAAATTGTAGGAATTTCAGCACGAACAAGCAATGCGAATGAAATTACCTCACAAGCAAAAATCCCACAATTATGGACGAACTTTTATCAACAAGATGTAACGGGACAAATAGCTAATGCAGTAAATCAAGTAACATATGGCCTGTATTCCGACTACGAAACAGATGTTAATGGAGAGTATTCAATTACACTTGGAATGGAAGTAGTAGCTACCGACGAAATTCCTGAAGGTATGGTCGGAAAAACAGTGCCAGCTGCAAAATATTTAGTTTTTACTTCTGACAAAGGTCCATTTGAAGAAGTTGTCGTAAAAGCATGGCAGGATGTTTGGGCTTGGTTCGCAAACTCAGGTGTAGAGCGAACATACACAGGTGACTTTGAAATGTACGATGAACGATGTGCCAACCCACAAGAAGCACAGGTCGATATTTATATTGCAATCAAATAATTAAACAAATTAAGCTTCCTGTCTATGATTGATAGGAGGCTTATTTGTTGGGGATTTTTACATTTGAAATATTGTGAAAGCATACATTCCTATGATTATGTACTGTATAATAAAAAAAGAATATTCTGATGTTTGTTAGGTGAATAATACAACGGTAATTAATTCTCATGATGGTGACAAATCGTTTATTACTGTAAGGAAGGAGTAGTTGTTTGGCTAAGAAAAAAGTAGGGGACATTTTAAGTGTTTCATCGTTATTACCCGTCATAATAAGTGTTATTTTTTTCTATTTAAAAAGAGGACCCGATTTTGATATTTATTTTGGTATCACCTTGTTTAGCATTTTAGCAATCATCGGTATTATATTTGCAGTAGTCTCTTTGGTATGGTCTAAAAAACGTATTTTCGGTTGGATTGGTCTTTTCGCAAATATATTACTTTTGGTTTATGCTTTTCTATTGCAATTAGCAATGGGAATCGGTGAACCATAAACCTTAATGGTGTTGAAGTTCAAACTGCACTGCCGATCGCCACAAATGCTTTTAATAGCGATTGCACTGTGTCAGTTGCCTCCCATCGGGCATAATAAAACGACCCCCTTCTCATGTAAGGGAGTCGTTTTTTGCGTTTAGATTTAGTTTATTTCAGTAGAAGCTCTTGCCATTATAGGTTGTGAGCAAAATACTATTTTTATCGCCCGAATCAAACAAGCGCAATTTTTATATTACCAAGGCAAATACGATAAGGCAATTTATTTTCTTTCAGCGCTTGTCCAAACGCAATTATGCCGAGGCATAATAGATTTTTTGTCTGTTACTCATCGTTTTCATTTGATAAATCACGTTCAGGTAATTTCAGAACTTCTAAGTATAAAATATGGTGACCATCTAATTCTTTTGCGATAAATTCATAACCTTGTTCTTCAATACTGTCTCCTTCGACTGCATCAAAGCGCATTGTCATGAACCAACCACCGATTGTATCAATATCATCATCTTCTATGTCAGTACCTAGCATATCATTTACGTTTTCTACTAGCATCTTCGCATCTAAAATAAAGTGATCTTTTGCAATTTCCTGAACCTCTGGAATTTCATCTTCATCGAATTCATCTTGAATTTCGCCGACAATTTCCTCAATAATATCCTCAATCGTAACTAGACCAGATGTTCCGCCATATTCATCCATTAAAATGGCCATATGAATACGTTCACGCTGTATTTTTAGTAACAAGTCGTTAATTTGCGTTGTTTCCATTACGCGAATAATTGGCTGCATATAGTCAATCACTTGCTTATCGCCATTTGCTGGGTCTTTAATGTAAGCAGTTAATAAGTGTTTCATATTGACTAAGCCGATAATATGGTCTTTGTCACCATCGATAATTGGGTAACGGGTATATTGCTCAACGCCCATTAAATCGAAAACCTCTTTAATCGTTAGTTCTTTTTCTATACCAACGATTTCAGTACGTGGGACCATGATTTCTTTCGCAAGACGATCAGAGAACTCAAAAATACTGTTTACATATTCATATTCTGAAGTATTAATTTCTCCACCCTTTAAACTATCCGACAAAATCATACGTAACTCTTCTTCAGTATGGGCTACTTCTGATTCTGACATCATTTTCAAGCCGAAAAGGCCAGTTAAGCCACGCGCAGATCCGTTTAACAGCTTAATGATTGGATAAGTAACATTGTGGAATAAGATTAATGGGCCAGAAAGATTTAATGTTACAAATTCTGCTTTTTGGATGGCAAGTGTTTTTGGCGCCAATTCCCCTATTACAACATGCATAAACGTTACAATTGAGAATGCAAGTATAAATGAAAGGACAGTAGTAAAATTTTCACTCAAATTTAGAAATTCAAACACTGGATTCAAGATAATCTTAAATGTAGGTTCACCAAGCCAACCTAGACCTAAAGCAGTGATCGTAATACCTAATTGACATGCAGATAAGTATTCATCTAAATCTGAAATTACACGTTTTGCATTTTTTGCTTTTTTATTCCCTTCGGCAAGCAATTGATCAATTCGTGTGGATCTTACTTTAACGATTGCAAATTCGGTTGCAACGAAAAATCCTGTCATTATGATTAGTAGGGCAAATGCCGCCAACCTTATGGTTATTTCCATTATGTCTCCGTCCAAATAATTCCTTTGTCCCCGCCCGAATGAGGGAGGTAAACAAAGTGTACACCTCCTATGATATTAAAAAATTGTTGAATGACTTAATCATAAAATATTTATAGGCAAAACACAAATATTGACAACAATTTTTTTAACTTCTTTCAGCGGGTGACCAACATCATGTTGCTGTCGCTACGTTGCACTACGCTTTCGCACAAAAAACAAATCAATTATGCTGAAGCAAAATTGATTTGTTTTTCACACCGTAAATTGAAAAAATTAAATAAATTCAAACACCAAAAGATTGAAAATAGAAATTTGTTATGCTAACTTTAAATATAGCAAAGAAGATAGTTTGTTTAGAGAAAGAAGCATTTAATCTCATATAAAACGACACGTCAAAAATCTCAAGAGAACTATACTTGCGGATTTTTTTAAATGAATTATTTTTAATAGCAACAAAAAGGAGCTATCACATTCATATGGGGTGGCTCTTTTGTTATGTTGAAAATTAATATGGTCAAAGAAATCTATGTGGATGTTGTGGAAAGTCGCTTCGCTTTCGTAAAATATTTGTAGCTGAAGTTAAGTTTTATCATTATAAATTAGAGTGATATAAAGAGGTTGATTCGAGTGGAGACTGAACGCCCCCAGTCGGAGCGGAAATCAACCCCCTCTGAAGAACGATATTATGACTCTTTAATTTCAAAATAGTTTTTCATAAAAAAGGAGCCAGTTTCATTTATTGAGACGGCTCCTTCTGCTTTAATTATTTATTGTTGTTGAAAACGTAATTTTAAGCACGCTTTTTCCACATCGTGAAGCGTTTCTTTAAACGGTATTTCACCTGAGTAAAGTGCAATTGAAACAGGTGCTTTTTCTGTTATACCTTGCTGTGTAAAAATATAATTTTTGCCCTTATACGTTAAATATATATTTTTTACAGGCCTTTTTCCGAAAGGATTAGTAGATGAATTGAAAAATCCTTTTAATTGACTGCAGTATTCATTGTAGAAATCACTTTTAAAGCCAGAAAGAGCCTCAAATTTTTTACTATCAATAGCTTCAGCCTCATTCGCTAACTCGAAAATTTTAGCGGAAAATTCGGAAAAAACTTCTTTTACTTTTGTACGAATTAATGCTTTTGAATTATAACTGTTTAAGTCATCAGAAAGAGTGACTTTACTCATTTAAATAGCCTCCTGCATAAAAAACCTTTAATTCTTAATAACATAAATGTATAAGAAAAATAAGGGAATTTCAATATACTTAACCATTTTTAAGCTAATAGCAATGTTGAAATTAGTAAAAAATAGGTGTTTTTATGCAATTGAGAACAGGAAAATACTACTCGCATCTTCATTCAGCAGCTTTCTGTGCGACAGCAACAAATATTTTCTGTGCGAAAGCAAAGCGACAGCACAATTACGCCAAATCGAAATTGATCAGTCGTAAACATGGTACAACATAAGCTCATGAATCATTTTTTTTACATCCTCTTCGTTTGGAGGGATAGTTCCATTCCATTGTATAACGCCATCTTTTAAGTACTCCGCTGTATAACGTTCACGTTGATAAAAGAACGAAATAGACCACCCTGGAAGCTGAGAATTTTCAAATAAAGGCTTAAAGCTAAAATGCTGAATCATAACCAAACCCCATTTCTTATATATGTAGTTAATATTATTCAAGGATAGTGGTAATTTTGCAACTCCAAATCTCATTCCTATCGTAATGAGCTGAAAAAGGATTTTTTGTTGATATTTTGCTTATACTACTCGAATCGCGCATTAAAGCGAGTAGCTCGTAGCGGAAATTAGTATTTCAAAATTAATAAAGATGGATAAAAATAGTTAATCTAATAGAGGGTATTTCTTTCGTAGAAAATCATTGCTCTGCTATAATTAGTGCATTAGGCGACAAATTACGCCAATAGTGAATACAATTGAAATGAGAGGATACTAATGGATAATTTTATAGTGACATTAATATTTATGGCAGTTATCGGTGCTGCAATCGGTGGTATAACGAATCACCTAGCTATTAAAATGCTTTTCCGACCACATAATGCCATATATATTAAAAATTGGCGAGTGCCTTTTACACCAGGTCTTATTCCGAAACGACGTGACGAATTAGCAAAGCAACTTGGGCTAACGGTTGTGAATTATTTATTAACACCTGAAACTTTTAGAAAGAAGTTTTTCTCAAAGGATATTCAGGACAAGGTAGAACAGTTTGTACAAGCAAAGGTAGAAGAAACGATTTTTACAAATGATAAAACAATTCAGGATTGGCTATCATTAGCTGGATTTTCCAATATGCCAGCAACAATTGAACAGAAGGTAGAAGCAATTGTTGAGGGACAATTTGAATCAGTTAAGAATACACTATCAACGAAATCAATTCGTACACTATTATCAGCAGATATTCAAAATACAATTGATGCAAAGATTCCAGTAGCGGTTGATCATATTTTAGAAAAAGGTGAGGATTATTTTTTATCACCTGAAGGCGAACTGACAATTAAGGCGATGATTGATGACTTCTTATCGTCAAAAGGATCACTTGGTGGAATGATTAATATGTTTTTAGGTGATTCTTCGTCGCTCATGTCAAAGGTTCAGCGTGAGCTTATAAAATTTTTACAGAAACCAGGAACATCAGCATTATTAACGAAAATTTTTACTCAGGAATTAGAGAAATTAAAAGATCGCCCAGCAATGGATTTCTTACAGGATATTCATTTTGAACAAATATTATCGAAGTTGCAAACTTACGTAAAAGAACAATTAGCACTTGAAGAGCGCTTGAATTATCCGATTTCGCATTACTGGCCAGAAGGTAATTCATGGATGAAGGAAACTGTGATTCCACAAGCCATTGAAAAAGCTTTTGTAAAAGCTGAAGAGAAATTAGAAGATGTGTTGAAACGCTTAAATTTACAAGAAGTAGTACGTGAGCAGGTTGATTCTTTCCCTGTAGAGAAATTAGAGGAACTTGTACTAGGTATTTCAAAGCGTGAGTTTAAAATGATTACAGTACTTGGTGCAGTTCTTGGTGGATTGATTGGGATTGTGCAAGGGTTAATTGTTTACTTTATTTAAAAAGGAGAATTATGTTTATGATTAATATTTACAATGAAATTAATGCGTTAGAGGCAGCTTTACGTAAAACACCTGAATTTGAAGTGTTAAAAGAAGCAGTGACAGCTGTTAAGGAAGATGAAGAGGCAGTAAATTTATTCAAAAATTTCCGTAAGGTTCAAATTGACCTACAGAAAAAGCAGTTAACTGGCGAAGATATTTTGGAAGATGAACTTGTATACGCGCAAAAAGCAGCACAGCTTGCACAGCAAAATGCAAAAATTTCTGCAATGCTTGAGGCAGAAATGAAGCTAAGTAAGATCATTGAAGAGGTAAACCGCATTTTAATAAAACCTATTCAAGCATTGTATGAAGAATTTTAACAGCGAAGAAAAACATCAAAGCGGCGGAGATCAGCATCCAGGCGGCGGAAAAGCATCATTTAGCGGCGATGTTCAACGACCAAGCAGCATAACAACAAGTTCTAACGTCGCAAACGAGAGTTCTGAAAAAACAGATGCTATCGTCGATCTGATCAAAAAGCTTTCTTAGGCATAAAAATACTAATAGTTGCACATATAACAAGTAAGAAGAAAAACGTGTTTCCGCAAGCAGGAGCACGTTTTCAATTTATGGCTCAATATCTATTGGAGGTTTTATTATGCATGTAATCATTGAATGGACCTATAAAGCGAAAAAAGGTGCGGAAACTGTTTTACGTTCAGAAGAAATGCCAGCAGCCCAAGCATTACTACTTGCGGAGGACATGGAGCGAACAGGGAGAGTAAAATCACTGCATTGTGTCGATCGACAGGATACAAACTGGTCTTTAAAGGAACTCAAGGCATATTTAAAGGAAATTGACACTGAGCCACACAATATTACAGTCTATTTTGATGGGGGCTTTGATCGTGCAACAAATCAATCAGGACTAGGCTGTGTGGTTTATTATGAGCAAAATGGCAAGCCATATCGATTGCGACAAAATTCTTTTTCGTCCGAGCTTAAATCCAACAATGAGGCAGAATACGCAGCGCTATATTTGGGATTAGTCGAGCTTGAGCTATTGAATGTTCACCATTTGCCCGTTTGCTTCACAGGTGATTCCCAAGTTGTTATCAATCAATTAAGCGGAGAATGGCCAGCACTTGAAAAGAATTTATCTAGCTGGGCAGATAAAATTGATGCAAAGCTAGAGAAGCTCAGTATCCAGCCAGAGTACAAGCTTATATCACGTAAAGAAAATTCTGAAGCCGATCGTCTTGCAACTCAAGCATTAAACGGTATCGATATTACAGGATTAAGGGAAATGGTAAAGGAGTAGGTATTAGATACTCCAAAAGAAAAGTGGCTAGGACAAAACTAGTCAAAACTTTAAAAAGTGCGAGAAATCAATTTTCGAAACATTGATTTCTCGCACTTTTCTTATGTGAAAATTCATGATCAAGGATCTTACCACTTCGCACAAAAAACAACTGTTGCTGCCGCTACGTTGCACTACGCTTTCGCACAAAAAACAACTGTTGCTGTCGCTACGTTGCATTCGTTATTGCTAATTATAATAGATATTTACCAATAAATGGCTTTCGTCACAAATTTTCCTGCTTTTAATGAAACTTTTACCATTCTAAAACTACTACTACTATGAACCTAATAATAAGGAGAGATTTTATGAACATGAAAAAATTTGCACCTGTAGCAATGACAGCATTATTATTTGGAAGTGTAGTAATGCCAGTCGCTTCGGCAAAAGATAATCCGACAAAGACGGAACAACAACTACCACAAATTCAAATTGATCCTGTTCACATTTTTAATACTACTTATGGAACAGTTGAAAAAGTCAATTCTAGTGAAAAAATTACATATTTCACAGTGAAAGATGGCGATCAAACGAACATTTTAGAGATAACAAAAGATACACTTGTTTTCGATAATACAGGTAAAAAAGTGGATCTTAAAGAAGGGGATAAAATAGTAGCTTATACATTTGCGAACAAGCCACAAAAATTAATTTATCCACCACAATTCAATCCCGAAGTTGTCATTATTGAAACTAAAGAAGCTGGATTTGTTGAAGTTGATTACTTCTTTGAAAACCTAACAAATACTTATGATATGTTAAAATTAAGCATTGGTGAAAACACGGAGCTTTTAAATACGAAGGGAGAGAAAGTTGCAGCTAAAGATTTAGTAGAGAAGAACTTAGTAGTTTTTTATACAGCTTCAACAAAAAGTATCCCCGCTCAAACAACCCCTTCTAAAGTAATTGTTCTTGATGACGAATCAGGAAATACAACAGAAAATACTATAGATGCAGAAATAGCAGAAATAATCGCGACAGATTATTATGAAGTTGATGGAACAAAGATGGTTCCGTTGCGTTTGATTGCCGAAAAGCTTGGTTATACAGTGGAGTCAACAGGTAAAGGTGCAATTGTATCTAAAGGCAATTTATCTTACACAATTACTCGTGGAGAAAAAATGTTTGGTTATAACAAAGCATTACGCTCACTTAATGAAGCCCCTGCTTTGTTAGGAGGTAATAAAACATATGTACCAGTTGAATTTGTAGAGGAATACTTAAAATAATTTTAAAAAATCCCCATAAAGGTAGATTTACCTTTATGGGGATTTTTAGAATTTAATTTCCAAAAATATTCATTATAGGAAACTTGAAAGGACAAACAGCGTCTTAATTAACGGAGAGAATGACTTTACTTCAGGAATTCAAATAGAAGAGAGGATTTAATTTGGAAAGAAAAACAAGAAGCTCTAAAAAAGCGAAACCTAAAAATAAAGTTATAAAAATAACCTTCCTAGTAATTGTAATTTCACTATTAACCGTCACTAGTTACGGAGCTTATGCGTTTGTTAAATTTAAAAATGCCTATGATAGTTCAAAGGTTGATTTAAATAGAGCAGGAAATAAATCAGAACTTAGGGAAGAGGATGTTTCCTTTACGAAAGATCCAATCTCAATTCTATTATTAGGTGTTGAAAATTATTCAAGTAAGGAGAAGGATGGTCGAGCGGATACTCAAATGGTCATTACTTTGGATCCGGATAAATCTGAAATAAACTTAATTACAGTACCTCGGGATGCAAGAGTTAAAATAGAGAATGCTGGGGAATATACAGGTATACATAAAATCAATGCCGCTTATAATTACGGATCAATTACAGGCTATGGGGCAATTAAACTGCAATTAGAGACAGTTGAAAAATTCCTTAATATACCGATAGATAACTTTATTGCAGTAAACTTTGATGGCTTTAGAGATATTGTCGATGCTTTAGGTGGAGTTACAATAGATGTAAAAGAGGATTTCTGGGAAGATAATATTTACGATAGAAAACAAAGGATAGAATTTCATAAAGGAGAGGCACATTTAAATGGGGAAGAGGCACTTGCATTTGTAAGAATGAGATATAGACCTGTTAATGCTTCATACTCACGCGAAGAGAGACAAAGACAATTTTTGACTGAAACGATTAATCAAGCAAAATCGACGAATACAATATTCAAAATTGGTCAAATAGCAGATATTTTAGGAAAAAACGTAGAAACAGATTTAAACACTAATGAAATTTACGCACTCCAAAAGCAATATTTGAATTCCAAAAACATAACTACGAAAACGTTAGAAATAAAAGGAGAAGATCAGTATATCGGTAAAGTTTCTTATTTTATACCCGATATGGAAGGCTTGGAGAAAGTAAGTATGGAATTAAGAAAAATTCTTAAACTAAAAGAAGAAAAATTCAAAACAAATGCGGCTATAGATAATTAAAAGATAAGAATCCATTTTGATTAATTTTTTCAAAATGGATTTTTTGTATCATTAGACAGAATGTTCTGTTATTATTTCTGGCTTTGCTTAACGTTATAAAAATTTGTTAAACTATTGGTACTGTAATTTTGAGAGAAAAGAGCGAAGAAAATGAAAATTATTCACATAGATCAAAAATATCCTGAAGATTGGATTCGCGTATTAAATCATATTGCGAATTTATTTTTTGAGGATTCTAAGTTAAGAGTAGAGTCTGAAGGAACAGATATGACAGTGTCATTCGAATATAACGTAGGGGTTGATTTCTCAATATCTACAAAAGCCGTTTTAGAAGTAGAAAGTAAGCGTTATACGAATGATTACCGTATTCAATATGAAACTGAGGCTGAAGGACGTGAGCTAAATATTCGTATGAAGCGTGCTTTGTCTCACGTATTTTTAGATGTATTAGAGCAACATACTGGAATGCATCAGCAATGGGGAATTTTAACGGGTGTGCGTCCAACTAAGCTTTACCATAAATTCCGAAAAGCCGGGAAGAGTGAGGAAGAAATTGCAGATATTCTTATTCGTGATTTCCGTCTGTCAGAAGAAAAGGTAGCGCTACTAAAAGAAATAGTGGCTCGTCAGTTAGTGACGATTCCTGATATAGATGAAATCGGTAAAGAAATAAGCATTTATATAGGCATTCCTTTCTGCCCGACTAAATGTGCCTATTGCACGTTCCCAGCCTATGCGATTGGCAGCAATCGAAAACAAGGGCGTGTTGCTACATTTTTAGATGGGCTGCATATTGAATTACGTGAAATGGGGAAATGGCTGAAGGAAAATAATATGAAAATCACGTCCATTTATTGGGGTGGTGGTACACCGACATCTATTGAGGCCCATGAAATGGATGCATTGTATCAAACGATGCATGAGTCCTTCCCGCATTCTGAAACAATCCGTGAAGTAACTGTTGAAGCGGGCAGACCTGATACGATTACACCTGAAAAACTAGACGTGTTAAAAAAATGGGGCATTGACCGTATAAGTGTTAATCCACAATCGTATACAGATGAAACACTTAAAGCAATTGGTCGTCATCATACGGTACAGGAAACAATTGATAAGTTTTGGTTAGCACGTGAATCAGGCATGAATAACATTAATATGGATTTAATTATTGGTTTACCGAATGAAGGAATTGAAGAGTTCCAGCATTCATTAGATGAATCTGCAAAAATGCAGCCAGAATCGCTAACAGTTCACACATTATCATTTAAACGTGCATCGGAAATGACACGTAATAAGGATAAGTACAAGGTAGCAGACCGTGATACTGTTGCACAAATGATGCATATGGCACAAGTATGGACGAAGGAAAATGATTATGTACCATACTATTTATATCGTCAAAAAAACATTTTAGGTAATTTAGAAAATGTCGGCTACAGTAAAGCTGGTGAAGAAAGTATCTATAATATTGTCATAATGGAAGAAGTACAGACAATATTAGGGATTGGCTGCGGAGCATCCTCTAAATTTGTACATCCTGAAACAGGGAAGATTACGCAGTTCCACAATCCAAAAGATCCTGCTGCCTACATCATGACATTTGAAGAGGCAATTGGTAAAAAAATAGAGTTTTTAGACGAATTATATAAGGCATAAAAAATGATGGCAATCTGACGTGGTGTTCAGATTGCCTCTTTTATTCCGATAAATCGCGATAATGTTTCGATAAAGATAAAACCACAAAATGTTCCGATAAAATTAAAAAACATTCCGATAAAATCTCGTTATAATTTTCTTAAATCACACGCCATTTTTAATATAACAGCATCTTCAAAATATTGAGGATCGTAGCCTGTTAGCTCTCTAATTTTATTTAGTCTATAGGTGAGCGTATGGCGATGAATATTTAACTGTTGGGAGCAGAGCTTAAGCTGTAAATTACAATTAAAAAAAGCTTGTAATGTTTCAAGTTGCTTTGCATTCATGCTTTTGAGAACACGTTGATGGAATGCTCGAATCGCCTCCGAATCTTGATTTTTAAAAAGAGAGAATAACTCTATATCTTCAAAATAAGTGATTTCTTTATTAATCAAGGCAAACTTTAGTGCCGTTTTAGCACCATGATAGCTATGAGGTAACTGAGATAAATGTTGGACGGTTGGACCAACTCCGATTTGTAAGGAATGTAGTTTTTGTTGCTTTTTTCGCAATGCCTTCATTATTTGCTGCTGTGTATTGTCCTCACAACTTGTTAACAGAATATAGTATTCATGTAGCTGACTATAACCTGAAAGTATAGGCTGCTTATAAAATAGATCTTCTAGAAAGAAAGGGATGCTATTCTCTGTGTATAAGGGTTCATCTAAGCTTACTAGTAGGATTTGAAAAGGTGCTACTAGTGGAAATGGCAGCTTATGGATCCGTTCCTGTAATGCCGCATCTAGCTTGCTACCATGAACTAGTGCTTCAAATATGTAGTCATTATTTTTTCTATGCCATTCACTTTTTGATTCGATAATGGCTTGATGTGCCATGATTTCTGTCGTTAATTGGACAAGGTTGGCGATTTCTAGTATGTCCTCAGAATCCCCTGTAATCCCAATAACACCAATGACATCATCCTGATACATGATAGGCATATTAATGCCAGGCCTAGTGTTTGGATACTGGTCTATATTGTCCTCATTAATAATAAGCGTCTCCTTGTTTTTGGCAACATAGAGTGCGCCTTCATGAATATTCTCAACTCTCATTTTATCGCCAGAAGCTAAAATGACACCGGTTGGACTAATGACATTAATGTTGCGACGTAATCGTAACATTGTTTGATGTACGATATCTTCTGCTAATTTTTTCGTTAATATGTTTATACACCTCGCATAATAAACATCTGTTATATTACAGCTAATTTATACATTCATTATAATGTTTTCTGAATTTATTGTCATTATAATAAATGTAAGCGCTTAACTTAATTGTGTTACAGAAAGAACTATGGAGGTATAAAATGAAAGTCGTTATTAGTCCAGATTCCTATAAGGGCACTTTATCGGCCATCGAGGTGGCTAATGCAATGCAGGCAGGAATCATGGACGTTGATCAATCGATTGAAACAATTATTCTCCCCGTTGCAGACGGTGGAGAAGGTACACTAGTATCACTTATCGCCTCAACGGATGGTCGATATATTTCACAATATGTACTTGACCCATTGGGGAGAGAGATTGAAGCAAGATATGGTGTACTTGGTGATAATGAAACATGTGTAATTGAAATGGCTCAAGCATCCGGTATTATGCTGTTACAGGACAACGAAAAAAATCCTGAACTTGCATCAACATATGGAACGGGACAGCTTATAAAGGCTGCTCTTGATGCAGGATTTAGAAAGTTTATTATCGGAATTGGCGGCAGTGCTACAAATGATGCTGGTGTAGGTATGTTAAAGGCACTTGGACTCCAATTAAAAAAAGAAGACGGCACTTTAATTTCCGAGGGGGTGTCATCACTATTAGATTTAGCTTTAATTGATGCTAGTCAGCTAGATGCTCGATTGAATGAAACGCAATTTATTATTGCATGTGATGTAGACAATCCACTAATTGGAGATCGTGGGGCAACGGCTATTTTTGGACCTCAAAAAGGTGTGAAGGAGCATCAAATAGCTTATTTTGATAGCTGTCTAAAGCGGTTTGCAGATATTATTGAAAAACAGTTTTGCATTCGACTACATGACTTCAAAGGGGCGGGTGCGGCAGGGGGAATGGGAGGTGCATTAGTAGCCTTTTTAAACGGTAGTTTTCATGCGGGTATTGATATTGTAATTGATGCAGTGCAGCTAAAAAAACATTTAGAAGGTGCTGGGTTTGTTATTACAGGTGAAGGCAAATCAGATTGTCAAACATTGCATGGAAAGGCGCCTTTAGGGGTAGCGAAGGTAGCAAAATTAGCAAATGCACAGGCTATTTTGTTGTCAGGGGCTATTGATGAAATTGATAAACCTGCGCTACTAAACTACTTTAATGTTGTTGAGTCATTAGTAGATGAGAAGATTAGTGTTCAGCAGGCAATGCAAAAGCCTTATGAATTTATTCGTCTAAAAACAAAAAGGATATTTGAGTATTACGTACAAATGGGGGATGAGTAAATGTTGTTCATCATTATTTTAATAGGGGTATTGTTTGTTGTATTTGGAACAGCAAAGTTAAAGCTTCATCCATTTTTGGCATTATTAATAAGCGCATTCTTTGTTGGAATTGTTTCGGGTATGCCTTTATTAACAGTGGTTGAAAGCATTAACACCGGCTTTGGTGGGTTAATGACAAGCATCGGTTTAGTTATTATAGCAGGTACAATAATTGGTTTAATATTAGAAAAATCAGGGGCCGCTTATCGAATGGCAGAAGTGGTATTACGAGTTGTTGGTCCAAAGCGTCCTCAATTAGCAATGTCATTAATCGGTTATATCGTCTCTATCCCAGTCTTTTGTGATTCAGGCTTTATTATTTTATCGAGCTTACAGAAATCTTTAGCTAAGCGTGCTAATGTAACAATTGCCTCGATGGCTGTAGCTTTAGCGACAGGGCTTTTCGCTACTCATGTATTAGTACCGCCAACACCAGGGCCAATTGCAGCAGCTGGAAATATCGGTGCATCAGATTATTTAGGAACAGTTATTGTTATCGGGTTGATAGTAGCGATTCCAGCAACATTTGTAGGGTATTTATGGTCGGTGAAAGTAGCGACAAAAATTCGCGTACCAGAAGATGAAGTAGAAGCATTAGATTATGAGGAAGTCATAAAATCTTTTGGTAAAATGCCATCAACGTTTAAAGCATTTTTACCTATTGTACTACCTATCGTATTAATTGGTATTGGTTCGATTGCTGCATTAGTTGGTGATCCAGAATCAACATTAAATGCGATTTTCAGATTTCTAGGATCTCCAACAGTTGCTTTATTTTTAGGTGTCTTAGCAGCATCTTTGTTATTACCAGAAATTAGTGAAAATACGTTAACTGGTTGGATTGGTGAAAGTTTAAAAGAAGCAGCTCCTATTTTATTAATTACTGGAGCAGGTGGTTCATTTGGTACAGTAATAAAAAATGCTGGTGTTGGTGAAATGCTGCAAGAAATGGATTTAGGCATGTTTGCTTCAGGAAGCCTATTCCTCATTGTGCCATTTATCGTAGCAGCAGCATTGAAAACAGCTCAGGGGTCTTCAACGACAGCACTTGTTATTACATCTACACTTGTAGCACCAATGCTAGCCACACTTGGAATTGGAGGAGCGATACCGTTAGCATTAGTAGTCATGGCGATAGGTGCTGGGGCAATGACAGTTAGCCATGTCAATGATAGTTTCTTCTGGGTGATTACACAGTATAGCGGAATGGAAGTGACACAAGCATACAAAGCGCAAACAGTTGCAACCTTACTACAAGGGCTAGTCACTATTGTCGTAACAATGATCTTATGGTGGATTTTAGTTTAACTTCTTTCAGCAATTTTTTATATAACGAAAGCAAAAGCGACAGATATAGAAATCTCCCATCTCTTTAGGTGGTGAGATGAATCAGATTTTAAATTAATTTTCAGCGGGTATCTCAATGTGCAAGTACAAAACCGAATCTGAACGCAATTGTGCCGAGGCATAATTGATTAGACATAGAGAGCAGCCCATGGGTAGCTCTCTTTTTTGTATAATAGAAAAATAGAAAGGAAGTTAGTAAATGAAAAAATTAATAGTAGTGCTCCTTTGTATTTTTTTATTAGCAGGCTGTACGGAGACATTAAATACGGAGAAAGTATCCGTCACTGCAGGACATGAAATGCGTGTACATTTTATTGATGTAGGACAAGGAGATTCGATTTTTATTGAATCACCAAACGGCAAGACAATGCTTGTTGATGGGGGCGTTAAAGGTGCTGGTCAAAAGGTTGTTTCTTATTTGAAGGAGCTTGGCGTGAACAAGCTCGATATAGTGGTCGCTACCCATCCTGATGCAGACCATATTGGTGGTTTAATTCCTGTGTTAAATTCGATAGATATCGGACAATTTTATGATTCAGGGAAGGTACATACATCTCAAACCTTTGAAGAGATGCTGACACTTATTGATACGAAGAATATTCCTTATAATGTTCCAAAAACAGGTGATAGTATAGCGTTTGATGATGATATTAATGTGAAGGTGTTAAACGCCAATGAAAATGCAACAGATAATAATGATGCTTCCATTGTCTTAAAGCTTGCTTATGGTAATGTATCATTTTTATTAACAGCCGACGCGGGAGTAGCGTTAGAAAAAGAGATGATGCAGGACGATGTGAAAGCAACGATCTTAAAGGCAGGTCATCATGGCTCTAACACGAGTAGCTCTGCGGAGTTCATTCAGAAAGTACATCCTGAAGTGACAATTTTAAGCTATGGAGAGGGCAATAAGTACGGTCATCCTCATGCTGAAGTAGTTGAGCGATTACAAGCAATTGGCAGTGAAATTTACTCTACTGCAGAAGCGGGAACTGTTATCGTATCAACAGATGGGGTAGACTATGACGTGAATTCGAAGGAATGGTCTCCACCAAGTGTCTCAACACCACAAACAAGTGCCTCAGCACCAGCAACAACTAGTACAAGTGTTGAGATTGTTAGTAAGGACTTAATAGAAGAAGTTGTAGGCATTAAAAATAATGGTAAAGAAGCAGTGTCCTTAAAAGATTGGCAGCTTATATCGATTGAAGGGAATCAAGTTTTTAACTTTCCCAATGTGACATTGCAGCCAGGGAAAACGATTTATGTCACAAGTGGCTCAAATGCACGAGACGGTCAAAACTATTTAAAATGGACAAAGAAACAGATTTGGCTGAATGATGGGGATGCTGCGCAATTACGTAATGCGAAAGGGGATATCGTTAGTGAACTCGACTAAATACACCTTAGACCGTATTGAAGATGGATATGCAGTTTTTTTGAAGTACCCAGAGGAAGAGGAACAGTTAATCATTTTACAGTCTGCCATGAATAAACCAGTACAGGTTGGTGATCGCGTGCTAATTGAAGAAATTGATGGCATCTATCAAATTGAAATTTTAAAAGAAGAAACTGAGCAGAAAAGGGCCGAAATACAAAGCTTAATGGATAGATTACGTAAGAAAAATCAATAGTTATAGAATGAAGAATAGGCTAGGATTAGGCTAATCAATAAAAGTGGCGGATGGCATTTGTTAAAATGGATACCATGTAATATGTTGATTGGAGTGGAGGCTGGGCGACTCCTTGGGGCTCATCGGACGCCCCCAGGAAGCTCTGCTCTGCGCGAAAGCGAAGCGACAGCAACAAAGTGCCCAGCCGCAACGGAAATCAACCGTACGTTATGGGATGAGAAAAGCCTAAAACGCTATGCTAAATATTTTGAATATATGCTAAAATAATTATACTAATAGGAAGCTAGGAGCTGACACAATGTCAATTAACACAATTATTTTTGATTTAGACGATACGCTATTATGGGATAAAAAATCCGTCAAAACAGCATTTGAGAAAACGTGTGAATATGCAGCAACTATACATAATGTAAATCCAGCTGAGCTAGAGGAATCTGTGCGTAAAGAAGCACGTGTACTTTACGAAGGCTATGAAACATATGATTATACGGTGTTAATCGGCATTAACCCATTCGAAGGACTTTGGGGAACATTTGATGATCCAACAGATTCTTTCCAAAAAATGAAAAATATCGTACCAGGCTATCGTACAGAAGCATGGACAAAAGGTTTAGCAGCTCTTGGCATTGATGATGCACAACTAGGGGCGGAGCTAGGGGAGCGCTTTGTCGCAGAGCGAAAAGTATCACCATTCTTATATGAAGATACTTTTGATGTGCTAGATAAGCTGAAAGGAAAGTATCAACTCGTATTACTGACAAATGGAGCACCAAGTTTACAAAATTTAAAGCTAGAAATAACACCAGAAATCGCGCCATATTTTGACCATATTATCATCTCTGGAGACTTTGGTAAAGGGAAACCAGATGCCTCTATTTTCGAACATGTAATGGAGAAAGCAGGTATTACTGCAGATGATGCAATCATGGTTGGAGATAACTTAAATACTGATATTTTAGGCTCATCCCGTGTTGGTATGCGCAACGTTTGGATAAATCGTGAAAATAATGTACCGAATGGCGTTGTCACTCCAACATATGAGGTTGATTCTTTAACTGCATTATTAGAACTTGTAAATAAGCTATAAGCAAAAATGTACTGATTCATCAAAGGATCAGTACATTTTTTGCTTGTCGGACAAAAGTTACTACGGTCCAATGGGGCTTTTAGCGCAAGCTCATCCCGCAGAAGTCGCCACTCTCTGGCATAGGGCGTGAAGGCGGTCACCATAGCTTAGAATTCTTCACGGAAGCGAAAAATATTTGTATAGCGTTGAAGTGAGGGCTAGCGTTGGCCTGATTCGGAGGTGGTATCTCAGAAATGTTCTGGGATACTTTTTTTGTGAAAAAAGCTGTCCAATAACTTATTGAACAGCTAGTAGTGTATATAATATGCAAGATATAGCAATGAAAAAGCTAATGCAATACATAGTTGAACAACGGCACTTGCTACTAGGTAACCTCGAGGCTCACCTGCTTTTTTACGATAATAAATTTGCATAATAGAGTAGAGCGTAAATAAGCCATATATAATCGTAGTGTGTATGGAATGCATTAGTAAATAGATAGCAAATAAAATACCTGCAAACAAGACTAGCATAATAGCGTTGGCTATTGCATGTTCAACTGTAGCCGCAACAAAACGTCGTTCAATATGAGGCATTCTTTTTTTTGCAAGCCATAGTGTGAAATGCATAAGCAAGACAAAGATATTTCCAAAAATAATCTTGATTGAACGTTTATCATCATAGTAGTATTCAAATGAATTAAATGCATTGTCGAATTGAATTGCTTGTTTTGTTACGACATTAAAGAAAGTATCATTATTAAGCACCTTCCATTTCTCTTGAGTTCCATCAGAATAGACAATCAACACATCTTGAGGTTTAAAGTAACCATTAGCTTCCCACTGTTGAGCTGTTACTGCAACGGAAGGTGCATGTCCCATTTGTTCTTGTAGCTGACTTAAAAGTTGCTTATTTGTATAGCATTCCTGAGGTACATAAAGGCATGAAGCTTTTGCAATAAAAGTTTCTTTGTTTTCATTACTGTGTACATAGACTTTAGCAATTGTTTTGTTTGTATCTGTTGTCAGTAGAGAGTTAGCCGGTCCTTGGATAAAGGACAACATTAAAATAGAAAGAACTGTGATAAATAGCAAGGACACTGCAGGAATTTTCCAAGACTTTTTAATTGGTCGTTTTTCTATTGTAGTAGGTGTAGTAATATTGTGCAGTATTTTTTCCTGCTGCTGCTTAGTTAATTTGAGATCGCGTAAATGTTGCCAGGATTCCTCATTGTTCTTCATCAAATTCACCTCCAAGCTGCTTTTTCAATGCGACAAGTGCACGTTTTAATGTGTTTTTTACTTTTCCTTCATTCCAGCCTAGAACATCACAAGTTTCCTGAATGGATAAACCCTCGATTTTACGTAAAATAATGACATCTCGATAGGTGAGCTTAAGTCTACTAATTGCAAGATAAAGTGACTTTGCATCTTCTTGCTGGATGAGCCATTGGTGTGGTGAAGTTAGCTCAAGTTCTTCATGGACGTTTAAAAATGGTACAAATTGAATAAGTCTTTTCCGGCGGTAATGATCGTAAGCTAGATTACGTGCAGTACTCCTAAGCCAAGCGAGCTCTGCATCTTCTTTGATTGTCTGCTGATATTTTAAATAGCGGGCAAATGTCTCTTGTGTGAAATCCTCCGCTAATTTCTCATCATTGAGTAAGTAATATAGGTATTTAAAAATAGTTTGATTATGTAAGTAAAACAGCTCTTCAATCGTCAAAATGTGCACCTCCTTTCTCTTAAAGACGAGTGACTTTCTGAAAAGTATCATTTTACCAAAAAATAAAAAAAACGTACTTGCCGTAAATGGCAAAGTACGCTATTTTTATTTTGCATTAAAATTCAGCAGTAGCAAAGTAGCAAGGTTTATACAATATCTTTACGTGATTCACGTCGCCAAGCATAAAATGTAAGTATTATTGTAAGACCGATGAGGAAAATGTATCCTATCGGTGTTAACCACTTTGGATGCCAAATCGAAATGATGTCTGAAATCATATAATTCGTGACACCAGCAATCATGCCGAACATAACAATAATCTGAATACCAATCAATGCAATTGTATTACGAGCAAATGTTGAAATTGCCATCGATAATATACCTAAGAATACAGCTGCTATAAAGATTGCCACGATTGATAAAATGATATATTGGAAAAACGTCATATCGTACCAGTAATAGTCCCAGCAAAATGAAGACAATGGTAAGTCGAAATGGGAAGAAGTGTTATTTGTTGCATACATAGTTAAATAAATAATCATTAATACAATTGTTATAAACACTGCACTGACGAGCCCTGCAAGCCATTTTATCCAAAATATTCTTCGTCCTTTTTTCGATGTATATTGCAATGGAATAATAGATGTTACCTTGTCCCTAAGATAAATAGGAGATAGCAGAATTGAGATGCTGAATAAGATAATAATAGATAAATTTTGTGCAATTCTCTGGAAATTGTCTAATACAATGTTAGAGTATATCGTATGCTTTCTGTCATTCAATAACTGCTTAAAGCGCTGCTGATGTGCCCCGGATGTGCGTTCCATTTCTGCTTGAAGTGATATTTCATGGTGTTGGTAACTTTCAATTAAATGTTCCCATGCTTGCAGTACCCATGGAAAATCCTCTTCGCTGTGAAAAGTAATAGCATTAAAATACTCTGACTGCTGTTCATTCTCCGGATCACTAAATGCTTCATATGTTGTAATACCTAACGCCACAGCTTTCGGATCATGTTCTAAAAATGTATCTGCCTTCTTTTTCTCCTGCTCGTACATGGCTACTATTTCTTTATATTCTTTTTCGTCTATTTCTGCCCCATACTTTGGAATCAGTTGCTGCTCAATCGCAAATGTATCTCCCGCAGGACGACCATTGGGAAAGTAGGTTATATTAAACTCAAACACTAGCCAATAGAGAAGTACATTCACAAATACAATTAACGCTACAATCTTCCACGAAAATATTTTCCTCATTTCCATCCAAAATAGCTGCATATTACACAATATCCTTTCTATTAAATCGTCTGAGTACGTATGTTACACAAAGTAAACTAATGAGACACCATAAAACTAAAGTCCAAACCTCATGATATTCAAACATCATCAAATTGGACACACCTGAAAAATACATATGGGGATTGAGTAAAAGTAGTGTTAAATTAAAATGCATAAGTAGCAATAACGTAGGCATACCACTGAAGAACATAGGTACAACAAACATACTCACAAGAATTAATATACAGAGTATCCAAGAGAGATAACTATTTCTTAAAAATGTACTTATGCAAAATGTAAGGAGCGAGATAATAAGTAAAGTGATAACAAGTATAGTAATTGTTAATAATAAATACTTCCAGAGCTCAATTGGCCACCATGTTATATGTGGCCACGTATATTCCCAGTTCAAGCCACTGGTAATAGGTGCTGTCCAAACGCCAGAATAATCATATACCATGAAAAAGGTTATTAATGATATTCCGAACAGCGGCAATAAGGTAAGGAGAGTCGTTAAAAGGCTTGCTATTAGTTTATGCCGCATCAATAGACGTCCTTTTTTCGTTGCGTATGTTACAAGCTGTGTTCGATGTTCAAATTCAAAATTTGTAATAAGAGCTGTGAGAAGTACGACTAGTATTACACCTTCCATAGCGATTTTCTTTATAAGATTTTTAAATAATTCACTATGCATTCGATAGTCACTTGCAAAAAACCACTTATTATATTCTTTAGTTTCCTTCATTTCTGTGAAGCGATTATTTAATTTATCGAATTCCCTCGATACAAAGCCAGCCGCCCAGTTTGTTAAGCCGAAATCAGCAATTGTTCCTTCCTTTAGTGTCTCGATATTAAGCTTAGCGTAACGTTCATCTAAACTCTTTCCAAGATTAATATATAATTGCATCAAATGTATTCGATCAATTTCATGTTGCTCAGCTAAAGTAGAATTTTGATATTTTTCATCATTCATGGAATTGATAAAAACATTGGCATCTTGAAACTGTGGATTACGTTTTTTAACATCTGCATTCAAGTCTTTCTGCATTTTACTCAAGATTTCATCATTAAAGGTTTCACCGTACTTTTTAATAATGTCATTTGCTATTTTTAATTCGTCTCTTACATAGGAATTACTAATAATCGTGAAAATATTAAAAATAGAAAACAACACGAGTAGTATTAAAATGGTTGGTGAAAATAATGCTTTTTTCATTTCAAGCCAAGTAATATTCATGTGTTACCACCACTTGTATTTTCATGTGCATATTCCACTAGAAATACATCCTCGAGCTGTGGTTCAACTGACTTCCAGAATGATTCTGCTTTTTCATCAGCGACAAAGCGTACAATCATCTTTCCTTGCTCTTGCTTTTCTGCCAGTGTCACATAACTTTTACGGAATTCGGTAAAGTCCTCATACGTCATTGTTGTTTCAAACACTTTTCCTGAGAGTGTTGCGCAAATATTAGCAACAGAATCTTTATAAGAAATGACGTTGTTTTTTATCATGATAATTTCATTCGCAATAGATTCGATGTCTGATACAATATGGGTCGAAATGATAATAATTCGGTTACGCGCAAGCTCTGACAACAAATGTCTAAAGCGAGCACGTTCCTTTGGGTCAAGCCCTGCTGTTGGTTCATCAAGCACTATTATTTTGGGATCACTTAAAAGTGCCTGTGCAATGCCAACCCGTTGAATCATCCCACCTGAAAATTTTCGCATTTTTTTATTCTTCACATCACTAAGTGCTACCATATCGAGTACTTCATCAATTCGACTGGCTACGGTTTGCTTGTCCATCCCTTTTAATGTTGCCAAATAACTTAAATATTGCTTTGGTGTAGAATGTTTGTAATAACCAAAATGCTGAGGTAAATAGCCAACATGCTCACGATATGATTGACCAAGCATTTGAATAGGTTGTCCTTGATAAAAAATGTCGCCAGTTGTTGGACTAATCAATGTTACAAGCATTTTGATAAGAGTTGTCTTACCAGCACCATTTGGAGCGAGTAAACCGTATATACCATTGTCAAACTGTAAATTTATATTATGCAATGCTGTAAAATCCCCGTACTTTTTTCCTACATCTTGTACGACTAACATTCAAAAACTCCCTCCTGATTTTTTGTCATTAAACGTTTAAATGAATAAAGGTATAGTGCTAGTACTCCAATAAGTAAGACACTGTACACTGCAATCGGTAAGTTGTCTAAAATTCGTGCATACTGTTGACCTACTGTTAAAAGTAAAAGTGTATTTCCTAATATCCAAGCTATGATAAATACCAAGCTTCGATTGAAGACCTGTCCATTGTAAAGTGATAATAGTAAGCCTGTTGAGAATAGAAATAACCCTGTTAAAGATAGAAGTAACAGTCGGAATATATCAATCTCCACCTTAAATGATAAGATTAAGATAAATGACATATTAACTAAAATAGCTATTCCACTAAAGAAAAGCATGCGGCATACGAGTAACTGAAAGACCGTATACTTCATCGTCATTTCTAATTCAAACGTATTATTCGACCGTTTTTGATAATATGCATATGCTGTTAAGCTTAGGAAAACAAGTGGTGAGAGCATAAAGAACATACCATTCAACATAAAAGACTCCGTTGCTATGTCATCAGCTATTAGCCATATATAGCCGAAGATCATTAACGTTATAAGTCCGCTAAACAATGCCTCACCATAGCTAAGGAAAACATATTTCCAGCCAATTTGACGCTTTAAGTCAAGCAATAAATGTATGAAGGTTTGTTTTACTGGTAGTCCTTGCTTGATAATAGAAGCAACTTGCTGTTCAATCTCTTCATCTGTTGGATACGGAATTGCCCATTTTTTGTTTTCCATTTAAGTTAGCCTCCATTTCCTCTCTAAGTTTTTTTAACACTGCATAATATCTTGTCTTGACCGTCGATTCTGACAAATTCAAAAGCCCTGCAATCTCTTGAAAAGTCAGCTCTAAAAACAGTTTGTAACGAAGAATTTGCTGGGTCTGTACTTCATACTTATAAAGTAAAAGATTTACTTCCTCTAAATCTTCCTTTTTAATAAGGTAATTTACTATATCTACTGCATCGATAAGTTCAAGATCCTCTACATAGTTTGTTAGCTGGCCAGCTTGATACGATTTCGAGCGAAAATAATCGATGCAATGATTGGAAGCTATACGATAAAGCCATGTGCGAAAAGCGGCTTTCTTCTTATTAAAGTTAGTAATAGCCTGCAGCATGCGTATGAAAATTTCCTGTGTCAAATCTAAAGCTAATTGTTCGTCCAAAACTTGCTTATAAACAAATGAGAAAATTTCTTTATAATATTTTTTAACAAGTAAATTAGCACTCTCTTCATGAGCTGATTGCTGCACACGCCTTATCCATCGGCTTTCAAAATCCATCCATTATCACATCACTTTCATCGCCTCATTTATATATTCGTAAAGTTCTTTTAAATAGTTTTGATTTTTATAAAATTTTTTTGCGAGGTGAATAAAAAATGACCTGAGCTGTTGAACTCAGGTCATTTAATACAATATATTAAATTATCAATATTATAGGTTAATCGCTTTTACTTCATCAATATTTTCAAGCTTTGCAACGAATGTTAGATCTTCTTCTGTTACAGTATTGTCAATTGTTAGCATCATGACAGCTGTACCGCCAACTTGTGCACGACCAACTTGCATTGTTGCGATGTTCACATCTTTTTCTGCTAGCTTTGTTGCTACACGGCCGATCGCACCTGGTTTGTCAGTATTTTTAATGTAAAGAAGGTGACCTTGTGGAATAACGTCAACAACATAGTCTTCAACTTTAACAATACGTGCACCTAAACCATTTAATAATGTACCAGCAACTGTGTGTGTTTCGTTCACTGTTTTAATTTCAATTGTAATTAAGCTAGTGAAGCCTTTAGCAGTTGTAGTTTTATGCTCATTAATTTTCATACCGATACGTTCAGATAAGTAGCGAGCATTTACGTCATTCACATGATTACCGTGGTTTTTAGCTAATAAGCCTTTTAAAGCGTTTGACGTTAATGGACGTACATCATAATTTGCTACTTCACCAGCATAAGATAAGTTGATTTCTTTTACAGGCTCAGTTGTAAGTTGAGATAAGAATGAACCTAGTTTTTCAGCTAATTCAAAGAAAGGCTCGACTTGTGCAAGTAACTCTTTAGGAATAGATGGCATGTTTACTGGGTTAGTTACAGTACCTGTTTTATAGAATTTAATGATGTCGTTTGAAACGTCCACAGCTACAGACTCTTGTGCTTCAATTGTAGATGCACCTAAGTGAGGTGTTGCGATTACTTGTGGTAAAGTAAGTAGCTTGTGATCTGTTGCTGGCTCAGATACGAATACGTCAAGAGCAGCACCTGCTACTTTACCTTCTACGATTGCATCGTATAAATCATCCTCATTGATAATACCGCCACGTGCACAGTTGATGATTCGCACGCCGTCTTTCATCATAGCGAATTTTTCTTTGTTAATAAGGTTGCGTGTTTCAGGAAGAAGTGGTGTGTGTACTGTAATGAAATCTGCAGCTGCACAAATTTCTTCAACTGTTGATTTTGTTACCCCTAACTCTTTAGCGCGTTCATCTGTTAGGAATGGATCGTATGCCATAACGTTCATGCGTTGACCTTTTGCACGATAAGCAACTTCAACACCGATACGACCGAAGCCTACAACACCTAGCGTTTTATTTTTAAGCTCAACCCCAACATAAGATTTACGATCCCATTTACCGTTTTTAAGTGTATTGAATGCTTGTGGGATGTGACGAGCAAGTGAAGTCATCATGGCAATAGTGTGCTCAGCAGCAGAGTTCGTGTTACCGTCTGGTGCATTCACGACGATAATGCCATGTTCAGTTGCAGCAGTTAGATCAATGTTGTCTACACCTACTCCAGCACGACCGATAAGTTTTAAGTTTTTAGCCGCTTCAATTACTTCACGTGTTACCGTTGTTTGAGAACGTACTAGTAAAACATCTACATCCGCAATTTTTGCGATTAATTCTTCTGGTGCAAGACCAGTATCAACAATGATATTTAAGTCTAAATCTTGTTCTTGTCGTAGTGGGAAAATACCATCTTCACTTAGTGGGTCAGCGATAAATACGTTAATTGTTTTAGTTGCAGTAGTCATTTGTAATTAGCTCCTTTTAATAAAAATTTTTTAGTGTTCTTTATATACGAAACAGTCTGAAATTTGTAAAACTAAATATCTTACAGCATGCAAACAATCTCCTTTCTAGAATAAAAAACAATAAAAAAGCCTTCCGCGCCTTACAAACACAAAGATTGTGTTGTAAGGGGCGAAAGGCTGAATAAATTTGGTTCGCGGTACCACCCTTAATCACTGCTTGAAAGATTTCTAGCAGTCTTAGCTATATGCGTAACGTGCATGTGACGGATAAGCTTACTTTGGAGATGTTCGGCTTATCTATTCAGGAGTGGAACTATTATCGTAGAAATCGCTGATTTACACCAACCATCAGCTCTCTTTGGATTTTCTTGCGACTAGCATGTCTCCGTCGTTATATTTTCGTGTGATTAAATTTGTTAACATCATAATCCTTATTGTTCACCTTTGTCAACAATATTTCTGAAAAAGATTAAAAAACTTGACTTTAAAAGTCTGAAAAGTAACTAAAAACGAACTTTATACTATTTTCATTCGATTATCGTTCGTCTTTTCGGAAAGGACAATGAAAGCGCTACCGATAGATGCTAAGTCAGATTACATGGGCGTTTAACAAATATTTGAGGTCGAAAATTATACGGAAATATATTGGGATTAAATGGACTACGTGAATGGAAACTTTCTTGGTTTAGTGGAAGAAAGCGAACATTTTTTTCTTGTCACAATTTCGTCAAATTTATAATGTGTAGAAGGTAAACGATCCTTTAGAGAAGAATGTAAGTAATGAAAGATTGATTTTTAGGGGGTATAGAATGATGTATGATGTAGCAATTGTCGGTGCAGGACTGGCAGGATTAGTAGCTGCCTGTGAGTTAGCGGATGCAAAGAAAAAAATTGTTTTAGTAGATCAAGAACCTGAAAATTCAATGGGAGGACAGGCATTCTGGTCCTTTGGCGGTATATTTTTAGTAAATTCACCAGAGCAAAGAAGGCTTGGTATTAAGGATAGTAAAGAACTTGCATGGCAAGATTGGCAAGGAACGGCTGGCTTTGATCGCTTGGAGGATGAAGATTCGTGGGCGTATAAATGGGCCAAGGCTTATGTAGATTTTGCAGCTGGTGAAAAATATAGTTGGTTAAAGTCTATAGGTATTAAGTTTTTCCCTGTCGTCGGTTGGGCAGAACGTGGTGGATCATTAGCAGGCGGCCACGGAAATTCAGTTCCTAGATTTCATATTGTTTGGGGAACTGGACCAGGCATTGTAAAGCCTTTTGCTGAAAAAGTGAAAAAGGCCATAAAGGATGGATATATAGATTTTAAACCAAGACATCGTGTAGATGAGTTTATTCAACAAGACGGCAGGATTACAGGGATTAGTGGAACTGTGTTGGCTGAAAGCTATGCAATTCGCGGTGAAAAAAGCTCTAGGCTAGGGATTGGCGAATTTTCTTATGAAGCGGGAGCGGTTATTGTGGCGAGCGGTGGGATAGGGGCAAATTTTGATTTAATCAGAAAAAATTGGCCTGCTCGACTTGGTACACCACCAAAAAATATGGTCAGTGGTGTCCCTGCTTATGTAGATGGCAGAATGTTAGAAATTACTGAGCATGCGGGGGGACGTATCGTTAATCGAGACCGCATGTGGCATTATACAGAAGGCTTGAAAAATTGGGACCCTATTTGGCCAAATCACGGCATTCGAATTTTGCCTGGCCCTTCATCATTATGGTTTGATGCAGAAGGCAATCGATTTGGAGCACCAAATTTTCCGGGTTTCGATACGTTAAGCACATTAGAGGCAATTCAAAAAACAGGTTATGATTATTCGTGGTTTATTTTAACTGAAAAAATTATTGAAAAAGAATTTGCATTATCAGGCTCTGAACAAAACCCTGATTTAACAAATAAAAGTATTAGTGATGTTCTGAAACGTGTTTTGCCAGGAGCACCGGGTCCAATTCAGGCATTTAAAAATCATGGTGAGGATTTTGTGATTGCTAATGATTTAAAAGAGTTAGTTGAAGGGATGAACAAGTTGGCTGGCAATGATCTTCTTGATTTTATCAAAATAAAAGAACAAATTTTAGCAAGGGATCGTGAAATGGACAATAAATTTACAAAGGACTTACAGGTTAATGCTATTCATGGCGCAAGAAACTATGTTGGTGATAAATTTGTGCGCGTTGCGAAGCCCCATAAAATATTAGATCCCCACAATTGGCCACTTATTGCGGTACGTTTAAATATTTTAACGCGTAAAACATTAGGAGGCTTACAGACAAATTTGAATGGTGCAGTGTTAGGAATTGATAGTCAGCCTATACCGGGTTTATTTGCAGCTGGGGAAGTTAGTGGTTTTGGCGGTGGCGGTGTACACGGTTACCGTGCTTTAGAAGGGACATTTGTTGGTGGTTGTTTATTTAGTGGCAGACAGGTAGGGCGTTACTTGGCTAGAGAGGAATGAAGACAAATTTAAGTGAGATTTAGCAAGCTCTAGAGAGAGGGAAATGCTCGCTTAAATGTACGATTACTCAGGCGAAAAAGAGTACTTCTCTCATCGAACGTGGGGTTGATTTCCGTTCCGGCTGGGCGCTTTGCCGCTGACGCTTCGCTTTCGCGCAGAGCAGAGCTTCCTGGGGGCGTCCGATGAGCCGCTTCACTCGCGTTGCTCGCTCCAGGGTCTCGGGCCAACAGGATGTTGGTCACGAAGGCGTTATCACAGGACGTGATGGTTTTAGCCTTCGTTCCTCTAAATCGCTGATCCCCAAGGAGTCGCCCAGCCTCCACTCCAATCAACTATGTTTAAAAATGCTATCTCCAATTTTCGATGATGATCCAGTGTAAAATATTAAAATATTTTGGGATATGAAAGAGCATCACCACAAATGGATGATGCTCCTTTTACTTATAAAGAAGGATTTTGAACTTCAGCGATTTTCGCGATTTGTTCCTCAATCTGCTCTTTTGTCCAACCATTCTCTTCAACAAAAAAGTTGCGTTCTGCGCGGCGGCATTCGTCTGAACAGCTACGCATATAGAAAGCCTCATGCTTTTCCTCGCAAAGCATTAATTTATGGCATTCAGGGTTTGCGCAGTTTGTATAACGTTCTGTCGGTGCACCAGTGAAAAAATCCTTGCCGACAATCACATGTTCCACCTGATTAATCGGTACACTACGACGTCGATCAAAGACAAACATTTGTCCATCCCATAGTTGACCTTTTACTTCAGGGTCTTTGGCATACGTGGCAATTCCACCGTGTAACTGACCAACACTTTCTCCATAGCCTTCACGTTTTAACCAGCCAGAGAATTTTTCGCAGCGAATACCACCTGTGCAGTAAGTTAAAATTTTCTTATCAGCAAAATCTTCTTTATGAGCCTCCATCCAAGCTGGTAGATCACGGAAGTTTTCAATATCTGGACGCACCGCACCACGGAAATGTCCGAGGTCATATTCATAATCATTACGAGCATCAATAACTACCGTATTATCCTCCTGCATACGTTCCATAAATTCCTTTGGAGATAAATAATCACCTGTTATTTCTAAAGGATTGATATCATCGTTCAAACCAAGGTGTACAACCTCTTTACGAGGGCGCACATGCATTTTTTTAAAGGCATGCCCTTCAACTTCATCAATTTTCCACATAATATCGCTAAAACGAGGGTCTGCCTTCATATGATTCATGTAAGCATCAGTTTGCTCGACTGTACCTGAAACCGTTCCATTAATGCCCTCATATCCAACTAAAATACGACCAAGAAGCCCGATTTCTTTACAAACTGCTAAATGTTCCTCTGCGAATGCTACAGGGTCTTCAATAGCTATATATTTATAATAAAGTAATACACGATAGTCTTTCTGTGTCACAATTATTAACCACCTTTAAATCAATATTCGTCCTTAAATATAGCATATCAAGTGCTATTTTGCGTAGGAGAGAAGGAGTTTTCTAAAAAAACACGAATAGTTATAGTGAATGACTATTCATATTTGGGGGTGTTGGGATGGAATTTTCAACAATTACATTAGAAAAATTAGATCGCCGCGCAACATTAACATTAAATCGACCACATGCCATGAACGCCATGGATGATGTGATGATGCGTGAACTAGCAGAATGCTTTGAAGCGCTACATCAAGAGCAAGAAATACAAGTTCTCGTTATTCGCGGGGAAGGAAAAGTATTTTCTGCAGGTGGCGATATTAAAGCGATGCTAGATTCAAATAAGCCACTTGAAATAAATGATGCAATGGTTTATTTAACACGTATTGTCAAGGCATATTATCAGCTACCAATGATCGTCATTGCGGCAGTTCATGGAGCGTCAGCTGGATTAGGCTTTAGTCTAGCGTTAGGGGCTGACATCGTTGTGGCATGTGAAAATAGTAAGCTCGCTATGAATTTCATAGGTATAGGACTCATCCCTGATGGTGGCGGTCATTTCTTTATGAAGGAACGTGTGGGTACTGTCAAAGCTAAACAAATGATTTGGGAAGGTAAGGTATTAACTGCATCGGAAGCGCATGATGAAGGGTTAATTGACTACGTTGCACCAGAAGGAACTGTTTTTGCGATTACTGACCAACTAATTGGAAAAATGCTTGCTTCTCCAATTGCCTCGATGATTACGACTAAAAAAATTCTCCATGCTCAAAATTTACCGCAATTAGAGAGTATTTTATCGATGGAAGCAGCTGGGCAAGCAGCGATGCGTAAAACGGCCGATCATTTAGAGGGAATCCATGCGTTTGTAGAGAAAAGAGCACCTGCCTTTGTAGGAAAATAAATGTAACCTCTTTCATTGGGTGTCCAAACACCCGTTGATATAGAGGAACTCAGTCTAAGAACGCCACGTCCTGTGGCAACGACTGAGTGACCAACATCATGTAGGCCTAAAGGCACGTAGTAAGGTGTACTACGTGCCTTTTACTAGCCATTTTTAGACATGAAATAAGATTAATTTACCCGAAGAGTTAACAAGGCGATGAGTTTTGTTGGCAACACCTTTTTCTTCGATCTGCTGTAGACCGCTGATTTTTGCAGTCTCATCGTTTTCGAAAGTCCATGTTTCATCAAACAACGTTTCCCCAGTTTTTTCAAAAGCTGTAAAACGATAATTCTCCATACAAACCCCACCCTTTACTTAAATATATATCTATTATACATAGAAGATTTATAAACTTCACGGTAAAACTAGCGAAAATTTCGATAAATTATGAAAGTTGTGGAAAATTTGAGGCAATACTAATAATGAACATTCTTTGAATACATTTCTCAACTAGCGGGAAGTATGATAAAATAGAACAAATATTCGGTTTCGGCGTGATTCACGAATGTCTCATTATAGAAATGAGACAAATAGCAGTTAGTAAATTATTGAAGTAGCAATTCCGATGTACTGAATTAATTACTGCACTGCGAGTGATGAAAGAATGACGACAAGGTATAGATTATTTATTACTTGAGGTGATTGGATGTCAGCAATTCGTTTTTTCCATATGGCGGATTTACATTTAGATAGTCCATTTAAGGGCTTATTTGGTTTACCAGAGCAAAATTTCAAAAAGATTCGAACAAGTACTTTTGAAGCTTTTGATAAAATTATTCAAAAAGCTATTCAGGAGAAACCTGATTTTTTACTGATTGTCGGTGATATATATGATGGTGAAAATCGTAGCCTGCAGGCACAAAGACGATTTCAAGAAGCTATGGAGAAACTCTTTCAGCATAATATCCCGGTCATTTTAAGTTATGGTAATCACGATCACTTAAATGGTGCTTGGACCCGCTTTGCTTTACCGAGCAACGTTTATGAATTACCAGCTGAAACAAGTGTTGTGCAATTAAAAATACGTGGTCAGCAAGTTAATATTTATGGTTTCAGCTATAGTGACCGTCATATAACGAAATCAATGATTGATAGTTATCCTATTGCACAGGACGAGCATGCTATTCATATTGGTATGCTTCATGGTAGTGAGGCTAGTGATACCACACATGCTGTTTATGCACCGTTCACAAAAGATCAACTTCTTGAAAAAAACTATCATTACTGGGCTTTAGGGCATATTCATAAACGACAACTTTTACATCAAAATCCACCGATTGTTTATCCAGGCAATATTCAAAGCCGACATCGGAAAGAGCAGGGGATAAAGGGCTTCTATGACGTAACCTTGTCACAAACCTCTACTGATTTGGAATTTGTACCGACATCTGCTGTTGTTTATAACACGGTAGAGATGGATTGTACGAATGTGTTTCATGCAAATGAACTCCTAAAAAAATGTGAGGAAGCACTGATGCTTAATCGTCAAGAGTATGGGGCATCTGTTGTTGAACTGCATTTGAAAAATATAGATGAACAATCACAATCTTTATTTGAACATGCTACAGTTGATGCATGGCTAGAAACAATTCGAGAAGCTGAGGATGGGATTGAACCGATGTGCTGGGTACAAAAGCTTGTGTTACATCAATCATCAGTATTGTATGAGCATACTGCTGCGACTGAATCGGTTATGAATCTAATGGAGCAATGGGACATTTCTGAATGGAAGGATATTTTAAAGGAACTATACCAACATGCTGGTGGTGCAAGACTGATCGAGCCTTTAACAGAACAGGACATTAAAAATTTAATGCACAACGCGCAAGAATTATTAGCAGAAGAAATTCAAAGGGTGTGAATAACATGCTAACGATACAAAAAATCCAAATTTATGGTTTTGGTAAGCATGAAAACATCACCATTACTTTACATGAAGGTGTTACCATTTTTTATGGTATGAATGAAGCGGGTAAAACAACCATTCAACAGTTTATTTTACAAATGCTTTTCGGATTTCCCACGAGACAGCAGACACAACGTAAATATGAGCCGAAAGTATCGACTAAATTCGGTGGTCAGCTTACAATTGGGCATCCAACGTATGGGCAATGCACGATAGAACGCATTAAAGGCAAGGCCGCTGGAGATGTCACAGTTTATCTAGAAGACGGAACAATTGGGCATGAGGAACTTTTAGCAAAACTATTATATGGTTATTCAAAAGCTTCCTTTGAGTCCATTTTCTCCTTTTCATTACATGAACTACAGGGCATTGAAAAAATGTCAGAGGAAGAGCTTACACATTTGTTGCTTGCCTCTGGGACAACAGGGATTCAACAGCTATCGTCTCTAGAAAAGAAAATGGACAAAGAATCTGGTGAGCTTTTTAAAAAAACAGGCAAAGTGCCACTCATTAATCAAAAATTGGAGCATGTAAAAAAGCTAGAACGCACAATTAAACAAGAACAAGGTAATATTCAGACCTTTGAGGATAAATTATTACAATTACAACAGCTCGATCAAAGGCTAGAAGGGTTATATAATCAGCAAAAAACACAGCAACGAAATTGGCAACAGCTTACAATTCTGCAGCAGGCTATGCCGCTTTTAAAACAGCAAAAAGCTTTCGAACAGACGCAAAAAAGCTATGAACATGTGCAGTTTCCACCAGAAGGGATCCGACGTTATGAGCAATTAAAGGATCGGCTTATGCATGAAACACTACAAATGCAGCAGCTGAGGGAGCAGTATCAGGAACTACAAAAAAAGCTACAATTAACGGTGGACGAGCAAACTATTACTGAAATGTCTCGGCTTTTAAATAGGGAAGCAACATGGAATCAGTTAGTCGTTAAGGAACAGAACTTAATGGATGAGCTGTTTTTAATCGAGCAAGAAATAGAAGCGCAGTTTCGTTTGTTAGGTGTTCAGGAAAAAACAGCGCAGGATATTCTACTTGTGGAAACAGTGTCATTACAGCAAGAAGAACAGTTTCAACAACAATTAAGCCTATTAGAAGAAGCAGAAGAAGAACTGAAATTTCATTTGCGTTCGTTGGAGCAACTACATGCAGAATTAGATACAATTGCTCAACTAAAACAACAGCTTCAACAGGAGTCATTATCTACAGAGGAAGAACATATTTTAGCACAGTGGCCTCAACGAAAGCGAAAGCTTGAACAATTGCGCTATGGAAGGTCGCAGCGCTCGAAACAACAACAACCAAATGTTTTTATATTTATTGTGTTAGCCATAAGTATACTTTCGTTTATTTATGGTGTTATGGAAAAAAATATGGCTGTCATCGTTGTAGGAGCGGTTATGTCGCTGATCATTATTTTATATTTGAAATTTGCTAGACAAACACATGAAGCGCCGAGTAAACAACAAAGTCAGCAAATACGTGAGTTAGAGCAGGAGGAAAATGTTGCTCAAGCCATCCTGCTGAAAAAACAAAAACTTGAAGATCGCTTGTTACATGTAAATGAGCAACAGCAAGAAAAAGAACATCAATATGTGAAACTTGAATATAAAATTCAGCGGGCTGAGCAGGTGAGTGAAGAGGCTACTCAGTCGCTTCAACATTTTTTAGGGCGCTATCGCTTAGAGGGGAATATACCGAAAACATTATTACCCGAGCTGTTTATGCGCATTCGTGGTGCTCAAGAGTTGGCAGCAAAAAAGAAGAGTACATTTACACTCCTACAAACGGTACAAGCGGAGAAAATTGAGCTTCTAGATCAAGTACAGCGAGTCTTACATGCAGAGTATAGTGAGCAAGAACTCTTTATGCATTTACGTAATACATTCCTTACCTTACAGCAGGAGCAACAGATATCTCAACAAGCAAAAGAGCAGTTAACTAGCCTTCAGACCAAAATTCAAGGAGTTCAATCACATATAGACAGCTATGAGTCTGAAATTACTCAGTTATATAATGCTGCGAATGTTCAATCAGAGAAGGCTTATTACGAAACTCATGAACAATTTGAGCAACAACAAAAAATAACAACAGAACTTCAAGCCATTCAGAGTCAGCTAGCCTCGCTGAATGTAGGAAACGAACAGTCATTAATGGACGAGGAACAGCTTAAAGAAAAACTACTTACTTTAGAAGAAGAGCGTGGCGCAATGCAGGTAGCTATAGATCATTGCTTAGAACAACGCGCGACACTACAAATTCAGAAGGAGAATCTTCTAAATGACGAGAAATATGGTCAATTGCTTCAACAGTTTGAAGAGGAGAAATCAGTGCTGCAACAGCTAATAGGGCAATGGGCTACAAAAAAGGCATTGGCTACTGCAATTCATGAAACATTGTTCCGCCTAAGAGAAGAAAAACTACCATATGTTTTGACAGAGGTTAATGCGATATTTAATTTATTAACAGGTGGACGTTACGAGAAGCTTTTAATTAATGATGAAGGCTATTTTGTTACACAGGATGTTTCTGGATTACGTTATCAAATGGCAGAATTATCACAGGCAACGAAGGAGCAAGCTTATATTTCGTTGCGCATGGCACTAGCAAAAACACTGACAACTTCTGCTCCATTTCCATTTATTATGGACGACCCTTTTGTCCATTTTGATCGAAACCGTACAGACAAAATGGTACAATTAATGAAAGAAGTAGGGTATGAACGTCAAATTTTATATTTTACTTGCCATGACGGGATGCTCGAACATTGGCAGAAAGACCAAATAGTTAATGTAGGAGCACTAGCAAATGAAAGGGGAGTGGCGTCAAAATGAAGGGTATTACGACGCTCCAGGTTGGAGAATCAGTTGATCAATTTTTATTAATTAAACAGGCGACAAAAGGAGTTACCACAGTTGGAAAGCCATTTATGTCACTGTTATTACAAGATAAAAGTGGAGATATTGAGGCAAAGCTATGGGATACAAATGATGATCATGAAAAAATGTATCACGCTGAGGCAATTGTCCGTGTAGGTGGAGAAATTCATGACTACCGTGGCAAAAACCAATTGCGTATAAAATCAATCCGTGTAGCAAAACCGGAGGAGGGAATTGCTATTAATGATTTAGTTCCTTCCTCAGCAACTCCAAAAGAAGAATTATATGAAGAATTGACGCAATTTTTCTTTGATATTAAAAATCCAAATATTTCTCGAATTACACGTGCAGCTATTAAAAAACATCAAGATGCTATTTTAGTATATCCAGCTGCAACGAAAAATCACCATGATTATGCATCTGGTCTTTTGGATCATATGGTGTCAATGTTAAGACTAGGAAAAGCAATTGCTGATTTATATCCTACATTAAATCGAGATCTGTTATATGCAGGGATTATTCTGCATGATATCGGTAAGGTTGTTGAGCTATCAGGGCCAGTTGCAACAATGTATACTGTAGAAGGGAATTTACTTGGTCATATTACGATTATGGTCAATGAAATTGCCAAGATTGCTAGTGAACTAGAGATCGAGGGAGAGGAAGTCATGCTATTGCAACATATGGTGCTTTCTCACCACGGTAAAGAAGAATGGGGCAGCCCGAAAAAACCGATGATTCAAGAAGCGGAAATCTTGCATTATATTGATAATATTGATGCAAAGATGAACATGCTAGCACGAGCATTAGGTAAAACAGCGCCAGGTGAGTTTACTGAGCGACTATTTCCGCTTGATAATCGATCGTTTTATAAGCCGTCTATTAAATAAATGTAGATCTGAGGCTTCAGAGGGGATGCTCTGTCTATAAGTTAATTGGATTCAGGACCGAGCGAAAGCGTCACAGATGAGCCTCTTAGTAAAGGAAGAAGGCTAAAAGCAAAGTCATGTGATAGCGCCTTTGTGAAAAAATGAAATAGCATTTAAAAGGAAAGAGGATTCATTTTGATTAAACTTTATTCAAAATAAATCCTCTTCATTTGTCTTTTATAAGTGTTTTCAAGATACTTTTTGTATAAAAAGGGTTACGCCTGTATAAGCGTAACCCTTTTTCATATAGTAAAATAACAACAAATTTAGATTATTTTTTGTCAGTATCTTTATTACTTTCTTTTTCAGCGTTTTCTTGAGCTTTTTTAGCTGCTTCTTCTTGAGCTTTAGCTTGCTCTTCACTTGTTGTTGTAAGGGACTTGATAACAGGTTCTAATTCTTTATCAGATGTTTTAATATCAGCATCTTTTGCCATTTTTGCAATGATATCTTTAAGAACTTGTTGGTCCTCACCTGTCTGCCCTAATTTTTGTAGCATCTGTGAACGGATGTTTTCTTCTTCATCTTTGAATGAGCCAACACCTTTTACATCACGCTTGTCCGTAATTTCAATAACGTGGTAACCAAAGCTTGTTTTAACTGGTTCACTTAAAGTGTTTTCAGGAAGGGCATAAGCAGCATCATTAAATTCATCTACCATTGCGCCAACAGAGAACCAACCAAGCTCTCCGCCTTTTGGAGCAGAGCCAGTATCAGTTGAGTATTCTTTTGCTACATCAGCAAATTTAGCGCCACCTTTAATTTTGGCAATGACTTCTTGAGCTGTTTTCTCATCTGCTACTAAAATATGACGACCATTTAACTCAGTTTTCATTTGCTCATAATGTTTTTTGATATCTGCTTCTTTAAAAGCTTTATCTTTTAAAGCCTTTTCAGAAAGAAGTTGAACACGTAAAGCATCTTTATAGCCTTCTTCAGTTAGGCCGTTCTCAGAAAGTGCTTGGGCAAAGTCATCACCAAATTGTGAAGCAGTTGCGTCATATGCCTCTTTGACTTCTTTATCTGATACTTTATATTTATCAGCTAATACTTTTTCAGTCAACATTTGTGAAAGTATTTGAGAACCTGCTAAATTTTTTGATGTTTTGTTAAAGTCAGCAACTGTAATGTCTCCTACTTTTGAAGTTGCAATCGTTTTGTTGTCTCCTCCGCTACAAGCACCAAGCGCTAATACCGAAGCAGCTAATGTTAAAGATAAAACTGTCTTTTTCATAGTGGATATTCTCTCCTTACAATGGTTTCGTCCATTTTTTACTATAACATAAACGTTTTAAAAACAAAATGGTTCCCCCTTGAGTATAGCCTATATTTCAAACTTTCAAGCGCATAGGATATAGAAAAGAAAGGGGGTGAAGTTATGAGCAGCGGAGGATATGGTGGCGGTGGCTACGGCTCAGGCTTTGCTTTATTAGTTGTGTTGTTTATTTTATTAATTATCGTTGGTGCAGCGTTCCTATATTAATTAATAAAAATGACGAAAAGCTAAGGGTTTAACGTCCTTAGCTTTTTTTACAATGTAAGGCATCCACACCGCAGTTTTGAGGTCACGTCACAAATATATGGTCAGACCAAGTGATCACATTAGGTGTCCAAAAGGAAGTGGATGCCTTTTTCTTATTAACTTCTTTCAGCAGATGACTTTTGTAGCGAAAGCGAAGCGCCAGCTACAAAAATCTTCCACCTCTATTGGTGGCGAGATGAATGCGGATTTAAGTAACTTTCAAAAGGTGTCCAAACATCCGCTGAAATAAGTTAAAGCCTCCGGCGGATGTCACGGAATTATGCCGAGGCATAATTGATCTACTATACTGCATATAAAACTTCAATATAAAATGAGACAAGTAATATTGTTATAAGTATATTTATAGTTCGGAATACTTTTGGTTGTTTTTCTTCGGGAATTTCACGTCGCATGCACAGCGCATAAGTCATGCGGTTTATTTGAAATAAATAGAACACCGAGAATAGAACTACAATCATTAACAGCAAGTCTATTCCTCCCCTCTTTCAGTATTAATAGCATAACAAAAAACGTCAATAAAACACAAGTACAAGCAATTTAGTGAATAGTAGGTGGCACTAAAATTTCATAGCCCTTAGGCGTCTCCTCAACCTGGGAGTCTTTAGGTGAATTCAATAAATATTTCACATATAGAATATCAATTACACATAGACTACAATGGTAAGCTAAAAGTAAAGTGCCGTAATGTGTATACGCAGGGAATAGCAGTGTACCTAATATAATGCTTGTATTTAAAACAATAAATGGTGTGAGTAAAGCTAAAATATAACGATTTTTCGATAAAGGTTCACGGATACGCATGTGTAGCACAGGAATAACATAAAATTGGGTACGCACACGCAATTTTAAATGTTGACGTAAATCATACAATGCTAGAAAGTGTAAGCATTTGTGGATTGGATAGATTGCAAATACAGCAATTACAAATAGCCAAAACAAACGATCTGTATAGTGCTCATCATTAAATAAATTAAATGTTACATAGGAAAGAGAGAATACAGTTAAAAAAGAAAATATAGCCATGATCATAATACGCGTTTTTCCGTAATGATGTTCAAGGTTTAATATTTTCCAACAATGCATGATTATCAACTCCGTAGTATGAATGGTCCTATCTAATGTAAATTGATTTTTGCTAGAATGCAAGAAAAAGGAGGTATCTCAGAAAAATTTCTGAAGTACCTCTTTTAGCATGATTTATAGGCTTTAAGGCCATTAAGCTCAGATTACGAACAACCGACCCTAAAAGCCTATTATTTTCACTTTCATCCTTTTACAGTTGGACGTTCTTCTACCTTATCAAAGGACTCACGGAAGTGTTGGAAGGAACGCTCAAAAATGTCGATGAAGTCCTCACCGTATATATTGCGAATAACAGCCATAACGTCTAAAAATTCTGGGAAGCGACCGTATAGGTCTTTTAAAGCTAATGAGCCTTCTAGCACAGAATGATACGTATTATGATAATTACTATTCATTTCAACAATAAGTTCTGTACCTGTTTCTGTTAACTCAACATACGTATTACGCTTATCGTCATCCCGCTTTGAAAACTTAAGGAATCCACGTTCTTCTAATTTTTTAGAAAAATTAAATGCTGTAGAAACGTGCATAACCCCGAATTTTGCCACATCGGAAATTGAAGCCCCTTTTAAATGATACGAAATCCATAAAATATGATGTTCGTTAATATTTAAATCGTAGGGTTTAATCCATTGCTGCCAATCTTTTTCCACTGCTTTCCATAAGGCTTTTGATAATTGCGCAATTCTTTGACTATAAAGCATCGCTTCTTTTTGAGTGTATAATTCCTCTGACAAAGCCATCACCTACTGCTTTCTTTAACATTTTAAAAATATTATAGCAATAAAGGAAAAAAGTTTAAAGTTAGAAAAATTAAAAAATTGAAAAGTGGTTGAAAAATAACATTATATAGATTGAAATTGATAAAAATGCAGTTTATTTATCAGTGTGCAAGGACTTTAGTCGCTAACTTTTTCTTGCGGTTTTTTCTTTTTTTCTGTAAATTGTGCAACGTTTTTCTCGATTTCGCTTATTGAATTCTGTAATGCTTCTATTTCTTGTTGTAAGTTATTTTTTGACGGCTCGATTTCTTCAGTAAATGTAGTAATAGTTTGTTTTAAATCATTTATTATTAGTGGTATATTATTTTTCATTTCATTTGTGAGTGAATTAACGGATTGTTTAACTGTGCCTGCTTGCTGTTTTACATCTAAAAGCTTGTCCTTTGTACTTGCAGCATTTGCTCGCAAATTAGCACGTAATTGTTGTCCTGATTGAGGAGTTGAAAAAAATACAGCGATTGTACCGCCGACAATCCCAGCTGCCAGTCCAAATAAAAATGGTTTTGCTTTCATTTTGAATACCTCATTTCTTTAATGATCATGTGTTACCTACTATTAAACCATGAAATGTACAAATACAAAAAGAAAAAAGAAACTAAACGAGTGATTTTGAATCACTGTTTAGTTTCCTTTGTAGATGAACATGTATTTTTATTAAATTGAAATAGCTGTTTGGAATTTAGAACGCTTCACTAATTTTGCAACTATAGGATAAATAATTGCAAAAGCAATAACATTAAATACTACAGCAGGTAATACAACGCCTACAAATAGAACAGCGAATGTTGCACCAACATTTGCATTGAAAACAAAAAGTGCGACTGCTAAAAAGACCGTTCCAGATAAAATTGTTCCTAAACCAACTAAGCCAGCAGATACTGCGAAATTGCTTGCCAATTTTTTTAGCACCATTAAGACAGCTAAAAAGACAAAGCCTGTTACTGCTTTATCGATAATATTTGGAACAAGGCCAGCTGGAAATGTTGTAAACAATCCTGAAAGTACTCCTGTTGCTAAAGAAAGTAAGAACGTTTCTTTAAAAGTAGGGAACAATAAAATGCCAATAAACATCATTGTTAGCATGAAATCAGGTTTCATGCCATTTACCATACCTGGTGTGACCACGTAAAGGGTAGCACCAACACCAACTAAAAGTGCCATTAATACTAAATTCTTTGTATTCATTTCTAATCTCTCCTCGACTATGCTAATCTTTTTTGTCTCCTAACGTGTCCTCATGACCGTTAGCGAAACTTATTTGTGATTGTACGCTATAAATTTAAAAATTGCAACACACAATTCTGACAATTAGAGTGTCTCAATGTTAGCTTTAATGCTTTCAGCAACTTCAGTTAATTGCTCTGGTGTATATTTTTGTGTTTGCCAAATTAAGCCCAAGCCTTCTTTTTGATCGTAACGTGGAATAAAATGTAAGTGATAGTGGAAAACAGTTTGTCCAGCTGCAGCACCATTATTATTAATTGTATTCAGTCCGATTGGATTAAAAGCAGCTTTAATAGCATTTGCAATTTTCGGTGCTACTGCATATAAATTACGAGCTACATCCTCAGGCATTTCGAATAGATCCTTACAGTGATGTTTTGGAATTAATAGTGTATGACCTTTTGCAACGGGCGAAATGTCAGTAAATGCATAGACATGCTCGTCTTCATAAATTTTTGTGCTTGGAATAGATCCATCAATGATTTTGCAAAATAGGCAATCGCTCATTTGAAAATTCCTCCTTATTTTATATGTAAGTACATTCTATCACACTCATAACTGTATCATTTGCTAATTTTTGATAAAATATAAACTAGAAGAGGAGTGAGGGCATGACGGTATTAGAAGTACAACATGTGACAGGTGGTTATACAAGAAAGCCTGTTATTAAAGATTTATCATTTGCGATTGAAAAAGGAGAGCTTGTTGGCTTAATAGGCTTGAACGGCGCTGGGAAAAGTACAACGATTAAGCATATCATCGGAACAATGCTTCCGAAAGAAGGCGACATTCGTTTGAATGGTGTGACGTTAAAGGAAAATACGGACAAGTATCGTACAGCATTTTCCTATATTCCTGAAACACCTGTATTATACGATGAGCTAACATTACGTGAACATTTAGAATTGACCGCAATGGCTTACGGTTTAGATGAAGCAACACTCGCAGCTCGTTCAGAAATATTATTAAAAGAATTTCGAATGGAAAAGCGACTTAATTGGTTCCCTTCGCATTTCTCAAAGGGAATGCGTCAAAAGGTTATGATTATGTGTGCCTTTTTAGTCAATCCAAGTCTTTACATTATTGATGAGCCTTTTGTGGGTCTTGATCCACTTGGGATTCAATCATTGCTTGATCAGATGGATGAAAAGAAAAAAGAGGGCGCTTCTATATTAATGTCCACGCATATTTTATCGACCGCTGAAAAGCATTGTGACCGCATCATTTTATTGCATGAAGGACGTGTGCGAGCACAAGGAACAATGGAGGATTTACGCAACGCATTTGCGATGCCACATGCGACATTGGATGATTTATATATTGCAATGACAAAGGAGCGCGACCATGAAGAACTTGCGTGATGTATGGTCCTCTCGCTTCATGCACTATATAGGTGAAGTGCAAAAATATATGCGGTTTATTTTTACAGGGCATTTAGCGATTGTACTAGTATTTCTTATCGGAGCAGGGGGTTATCAATATAGTGAATGGCTGAAAGTTGTACAGTCTGATTTTCCAGCAGAGGTATTAATCGCAGTATTTGTAGGGATTTTACTAGCATTTAGTCGTCCAACTTCACTTTTGAGAGAGCCAGACCAAGTGTATTTATTACCTTTAGAATCAAAAATGTCGCAGTATTTCAAAAAGGCGTTAGCGTGGACGTTTTGGTCACAGGTGTGGGTTGTGGCAATTGTTTATATCGTTAGTATCCCTTTACTAAAGGCTGTTACTGAATTAACTACATTTGAAATTTGGTCAGTGTTCCTACTTATTATTATATTGAAGTATTTGAGCGTTCAGGGCGAATTTAGCTTTCGTTATAGTGAACGGGGTCAAATGATATGGGTGGACAGGCTAATTCGAGCTGTTATCTTTAGTGTTGCTGTGTACATGGGGCTTCATATGCAGCTTATTTTAGCAATTGTTGCTGCTGCAATTGGGTGTGTGTATATTGTAATATTTAGAAAAAAATGCACGGGTGAACCTGTCCCATACGAGCATTTCGTAAAGCTTGAACAAAACCGCATGATGAGCTTCTATCGTTTTGCTAATTATTTCACAGACGTTCCACATCTACGTGGTAGCATCCGTCGTCGAGGTTGGCTTGACTGGCTTTACAAATTTGTTCCATACAACAAGGATAATACTCAAAAATACTTGGTGTACCGTACATTCATCCGAACAGATGATCATTTTTATTTATGGTTCCGTTTAACAGTGATTTCAGCTGTTATTGCAGCCTTTGTAGATATACCAGTCGTTTCATGGATTGTTGCAGGTGCATTAAGCTTTGCTACAACTATACAATTAAAGTCGGCATTATTATCAAGTGGTGAGTTCCGCATGGACATGCTTTATCCTTTACCTGATGAAGCACGTAAGGTAGCAGTCAATCAAATTGTACGTCTTGCGATGATCACTCAAGCTATTATAGTTGGTCTATGTGGTATCACACAGCCAATGTTTTATGTAACTTTTATTATCATACTGATTGTAAGTGAATTGACTGCTAAGGTCTCAAAATCTTGATAATGAAATCAAAAGCTCATTTCTCCGATAAAAGAATTGGAGAAATGAGCTTTATTTTCTATTCTACTAATTGGTAGTCTAGTGCTGCTGTTAATAATACCTTTGCAGCAATGAGCATACCTTTTTCATCTATATCGAATTTTGGATGATGATGTGGTGCATATTCAGATGGTCTGGCTCCAGTAAAGAAGAAAGTACCTGGTTTTTCTTCTAAGTAGTAAGCGAAATCTTCAGCCCCCATACTTGCTTTAACTTCCATAACATCGCAAATATCCTGTGCGATGTCACGCACAAATAGTGTTTCTTTCTCATGATTTACAACTGCGGGGTAGCCACGACGATAATTCAGTTCAATTGTACAATCATGCGCAATTTCTGTACCTTGGATAACCCGTTTAAACTCACGCTCCATCGTTTCACGAACATTCTTATCAAATGTTCGAATTGTACCATTTAAATAGGCTGTATCGGCAATAATATTGTCAGCATTAGATGCTACGAATGAACCAACTGATAAAACAGCCGATTCGATTGGGTCAACTCGACGTGCGACAAGTTGTTGTAAATTCATAACAAGCTGAGAGCCAATAACGATTGCATCCTTTGTTTGATCCGGATGAGCGCCGTGACCGCCTTGACCTTGAATTTTCATTTCAAAACTATCAACAGCAGCCATCGTTGGACCGACGCGGTAGCCAATCATGCCTGTTGGATGGTTAGAAGATAGATGTGTACCAAAAATAGCATCAACGCCATCCAAAGCTCCAGCCTGTACCATCCCAATCGCTCCTCCTGGATCAGCCTCTTCAGCATGCTGATGAATCAGTACATATTCTCCTGCTAATTCATCGCGCATTTCCCACAATAGCTTACCGACAATTAACAAAGTAGCTGTATGACCATCATGCCCGCAAGCATGCATAACGCCAGATACAGTTGATTTGTATGGTACGTCTTTTTCATCTTGTATAGGCAGTGCATCAAAGTCTGCTCGTAAGGCAATCGTTTTGCCAGGCTTGCTTCCCTTAATCCGTGCAATTAAACCGTATCCACTGACATTAGCTTCAACCGGTACGCCTAGATTTTTATAAAATTGAATAATATAATTAGCGGTTTCTTGCTCCAGAAAGCTCAGCTCCGGATGCATATGTAGATGACGACGAATCGCCACCATTTCATCAAAATGGGCATCAATCTTTTCAAGTAAACGTTGGTTCACAGTAAAACCCCCTTAAACAGATTATCCTAGATTTTTATTAGTAACATAATAGTTTCACAAACTGGATAAACAGCGGTTCAGCACTTCTCATAAAAGAATATTCTTGGCAAGAGTAATGCATTCCCCGCGTTCTGGAGAATGCCCCCGGAAGGTCGGTGGATACCCGCGAATCCGGGGAGAATACTCGCGGAAGGGCAGCGAACACTCGCGGAAGAACATCGAGTACCCTGCACCTGGTGGATACTCGCGCACCCGAGCAGAATACTCGCGGAAGGGAAGCGAATACTCGCGAATCTGGGAGAATACTCGCGGAAGAGAAGCGAATATCCTCGCACCCGGGAGATACCCGTGGAAAGCAGTGAATCCCTGCACGCCCTAACTAATCTTCATTTTCTTCCTTTGGAGCAGCGCTATAGGTTGTGACATATGAAGCTGCTGAGAAAATATTTTGTTGATTCACACCTGTTGGTTCTTTTCGTTCAGCGTGTGCGGATGCAAAGGCCTTTGAGCTTTTCCATGCTTCAAACGAATGAGGGCCGTTCCATTGTGTCATGACAATGTATGTTTCACTATTTAATGGACGAAGTAGTCGAAATGCTACAAAGCCTGGCTCATCTTCTATAGCGCCTGCTCGATTTAAAAAGCGATGTTCAAAAACTGGTCGACCCTCATCTGTAACGGGAATATTGTTGAATACAAAGAAGCCGCGTTCTTCTAAATCATTTACTGAATCTAGCACTTCAAACTTACGAGGTGTGGCAAAGACTGATTTTCTTTCAGTTTCGTGTATAAGCACGGAGTTCCCTTCTCCATGTATTAAAATCATTGCCTCGTTTGGATATTTATTCTTAATCTGTTCTAAAAAATCACCTGTACCAGAAGTTAAATAAATATACATAAAATTGACCTCCTTATGAATTTTCGTAATATAGCGTGATTATCTCCATTTAAGTGGAAGTCTAAAGCTTTGTCAAAAAAGAAATGTCTTAGAAAGAACAATTTTATGACATTTCACTATGAAAACTATACAATAACAGAGGAAGCGTTTACTATTGAAAACGGATATCAATAATAACGGAATAAACAAGAGAATTTTACGATATGAATTTTATTGAGGGGAAGGAACTATTCATGACAACTTTTAATGATACTCTTCTACGTGCTGCACGAGGAGAAAGAACTGAGCATACACCAGTATGGTATATGCGACAAGCAGGACGCTCTCAGCCAGAATATCGTGCGATTAAAGAAAAGTATTCTTTAGAGGAAATTACACTTCAACCTGAGCTTTGTGCATATGTAACGCGATTACCAGTAGAAAATTACAATGTTGATGCGGCAATTTTATACAAAGATATAGTAACTCCACTCCCTGGTATTGGGGTAGATGTGAAAATCAAAGCAGGCGTAGGTCCTGTAATTTCAAATCCTATTCGCTCAGTCGCTGATATAGAAAAATTAGGCGAATTTAATGCGAAAGAACATACACCATACGTTTTAGAGACGATAAAAATGTTAACAGAGGAACAACTAAATGTACCTTTAATCTGCTTTGCAGGTGCGCCATTCACCCTTGCAAGCTATATGATTGAAGGTGGTCCTTCAAGAAATTATAATAAAACAAAGTCATTTATGGTATCAGAGCCTCAAGCTTGGTTTGCATTAATGGACAAATTAGCTGACATGATTATTTCTGATGTTTCTGCCCAAGTCGAAGCGGGAGCAAAAGCTATCCAAATATTTGACTCTTGGGTAGGTGCTTTAAATGTTGAAGACTATCGTGTTTTCATTAAACCGATTATGACACGTATTTTTGCTGAGCTGAAAAAAGAAAATGTGCCACTTATTCAGTTTGGCGTCGGTGCAAGTCATTTAGCAAAAGAATGGAATGATTTACCGATTGATGTAGTTGGCTTAGATTGGCGTTTACCAATTAAAGAAGCGCGTGCAAACGGTATAACTAAACCAGTACAAGGCAATTTAGATCCATCACTATTACTTGCTGACTGGTCAATTATTGAAAAACGCACGAAAGATATTATCGATCAAGGCTTAGAAATGCCAGGACATATTTTTAACTTAGGTCATGGTGTCTTCCCAGAGGTTGACCCAGAAGTGTTAAAACGTTTAACAGCTCTTATTCATGAGTATAGTGCTCAACAAATCCAAGCACGCTCTTAATATAGATATGAACAAGAATATTTTCTTTTCTATGAATGACATCTCGATTTCATCGTAGAAAGGGTGCTGTCCAACCTAATGAATTGGACAGCTTCTTTTTGTCACATACTATAATTAAAGATATATTTAACTATTATTTAGAGGTGAAAAGGTAATGAAAGAAGTTAAAGGCTTATTAGTTATGGCATACGGAACACCCTATAAAGAAGAAGACATCGAACCTTACTATACGCATATTCGCCACGGTCGCAAACCAACAGAAGAGCATTTAGAAGATTTACGCAGTCGTTATGAAGCAATCGGTGGTTTATCGCCACTTGCTGCTGCTACTAAAGCGCAGGCTGAAGCTTTATGTGCACGTTTAAATGAAGTACAAGATAATGTGGAATATAAATTATTTATCGGATTAAAGCATATCCACCCATTCATTGAAGATGCTGTAGAAGGAATGGTAGCGGAAGGTATTAAAGAAGCGGTTTCTATCGTATTAGCTCCTCACTTCTCAACGTTCTCTATTAAATCATATAATGGTCGTGCAACAGAAGCGGCTGGAGATCGATTAACAATTACTTCTGTAGAATCTTGGTATGATGAGCCGAAGTTCATTGAGTATTGGAAAATGAAAGTGAATGAAACATTTAATGCAATGTCTGAAGGAGAACGTGAAAAAGCATGTTTAATCGTGTCTGCACATTCACTTCCAGAGAAAATTAAAGAGCTAGGCGATCCATATGAAGATCAATTAATTGAGACGGCTCGATTAATTAAAGAAGCGACAGGTGTAAACAATGTAGAAGTTGGCTGGCAGTCAGCAGGTCAAACACCTGAGCCATGGATCGGTCCAGATGTTCAGGACTTAACGCGTGAACTTTACGAGCAAAAGGGCTTCCGTTCATTCGTTTATACACCAGTTGGCTTTGTAACAGAACATTTAGAAGTGTTATATGACAACGATTATGAATGTAAAGTTGTTTGTGATGAACTTGGCGCGAAATATTATCGTCCAGCAATGCCAAATACACACCCGTTATTTATTGATGCAATGGTTGATGCCATTCATAAAAAATTAAGCTAAGCGAAAAGAAAGTGATGATGTTGGTGACTCAAAAAAGACGAAAGGTAGTTGTTGTAGGCGGTGGCATTACTGGCCTCACAGCTGCGTTCTATTTGCAAAAAGAAGCAAGCGCAAAAGAATTGCCGTTAGATATCGTACTTGTCGAGTCGTCATTACGTCTTGGCGGAAAAATACAAACACTGAGAAAAGATGGCTTTATTATCGAGCGCGGTCCAGAATCTTTTTTTGATCGTGAGAACTATGTATATGCTTTGGCAAAGGATTTAGGCATTGAACAGGAAATGATTACAAGCAATACAGGACCGACTTATGTTGCCGTTGGTAGTCAATTGTATCCAATCCCGAGCAGTCTTTTGTCTGGAGCAACACCACATGTCTCGTCATTTATTACATCAGGTTTGTTTTCACTTAGCGGGAAAGTTCGTGCGGCGGGGGATTTTTTCATCCCTCGGTCTGCACAGAACGATGACCAACCATTAGGGCAATTTTTTAGAAGAAGATTCGGTGCTGAAATTGTAGAAAATCTAGTAGAGCCATTACTTGCAGGAACATTTGCTGGTGATATTGAGCAGTTAAGCATGCGCTCAACATTCCCACAGCTCTATGGATTAGAGCAAAAATATCGTAGTCTACTGATTGGTATGAAAAAGTCTGGTGCGAATTTTTTAAGTAACAAACTCAATACGAAAGATAAGGGGATTTTTCAAACATTTAATAATGGTCTTGAGTCACTTATCGAAAAACTTGAAGAATCACTACTTCCAGGGACAGTTATGAAGGGTGTTAAAGTTGAGGAAATTGAACATGGTAAGGATGGTACAGTCCAAGTTGTGTTAAACAATTTTACACAATTAAAAGCAGATGCTGTTATTATTGCTACACCATTTAATGTGGCAAGAAAAATGTTCAGTAAACACCAGCTATTAAATGAATTGAGTACGATGAAGGCAGCAACTATTGCTACTGTGACAATGGCATTTAAAAAAGATCAGTTAGGTGATCTAGATGCGTTATCATTTTTTGTCTCCCGAAATAGTGATTTTTCAATAACTTCTTGTACTTGGATTAACCGCAAATGGCCAGGCACAACACCAGATGATTATGTGCTGTTACGCAGTTATATTGGCCGAGTCGGTGACGAGGCAATTGTAGCGTTATCTGATACAGAAATTGAAAAGACTGTATTGCAGGATTTAATGAAAACAATTGGTGTAAATGGAGAACCGTTAATGACTGTAGTTTCCCGCTGGAAAAATGCTATGCCACAGTATACGGTAGGACATGAAACGAAGGTAGAGCGAGTAAAACAAGAATTACGTGAACATTTTCCGACTGTTAAGCTCTCGGGGAGTTCCTTCGAAGGAATATCAATACCTGAGTGCGTTGAGCAAGGTAAAAATATTGCTGACGAAACATTAAAGGAAATGTTTGGCGATTTTTAAGGATAAATGGTTATCAGTAAGTAGTACAAACTTGAAGATCAATGTTTGTACTACTTTTTTATTTTGAAATTTGATAGGACAAAGTACAAATTGCACAAGTTAGATAACTCAAATTAAAAACTGGGAAAGTAAGTTTCTACTTTCCCAGTAAAGATCTTAATGCTATGAAATTCGGTGACATGACCATACAATACCGCCGGAGTTAGCTCCTCCAAGAGTAAGTCCTAACGTTAAACCGTTAGCATTGTAGAATAAATCAATAACATCACCTGCATTTAAATCGGCTTCCCCAGCTAATGTTACTGTCCCATTACCAAGGACAGCACGTAAGGTTAACAGGGTTACAGCTATATTTAATACAGGGAATAAACCACTTATTAAATCTGTGGTAGTGTTTTGGCGAATAGCAAATGATGGATTGATACCGGCACCTAAGCTTATGGTAATCGCTGCAGTAGTTGAGTAGTTGATTGTAGCTTCAAAAGCATATCTTCCAGTCGTTGGAACAGTGAAAATTCCGGTCGTTGGATTGAATGCTGGCGTTGTGAAATATGGAGCTGCAACACTCCAGTTAGTAATTGTGGTAGAAGCACTTACTGTTAAAGCATTAGCAAATGCTGAGAAACCTTCTGTAAATGCTGGTCCGGTAGAGCCGGTAACACCAGTGAAACCAGTAACACCAGTGAAACCAGTAACACCAGTAACACCTGTTGCTCCAGTAGCCCCAGTAGCCCCAGTAGCTCCAGTAGTACCTGTTGCTCCAGTAGTACCTGTTGCTCCAGTAGCCCCAGTTGCTCCAGTAGTACCTGTTGCTCCAGTAGAGCCAGTAGCACCAGTAGAGCCTGTTGCTCCAGTAGAGCCTGTTGTTCCCGTAGCGCCCGTTGCTCCGGTAGAGCCTGTTGCTCCAGTAGCCCCGGTAGAACCTGTAACGCCAGTAGAGCCAGTAGAACCAGTCACACCAGTAGCTCCAGTAGCTCCAGTGTCACCAGTAACGCCAGTAGATCCAGTAACGCCAGTAGAACCGGTAACTCCGGAAGAACCAGTAGCCCCAGTAGAGCCAGTAACGCCAGTAGAGCCAGTAGCTCCCGTAGCCCCGGAAGAACCAGTAGCTCCAGTAGAACCGGTAACTCCGGAAGAACCAGTAGCCCCAGTAGAGCCGGTAGCTCCAGTGTCACCAGTAACGCCAGTAGAGCCAGTAGTTCCCGTAGCCCCGGAAGAACCAGTAGCTCCAGTAGAACCGGTAACTCCGGTAGAACCAGTAGCCCCAGTAGAGCCGGTAGCTCCAGTGTCACCAGTAACGCCAGTAGAGCCAGTAGTTCCCGTAGCCCCGGAAGAACCAGTAGAACCGGTAACTCCGGAAGAACCAGTAGCTCCAGTAGAACCAGTAGCTCCAGTAACGCCAGTAGAGCCAGTAACTCCAGTAGCCCCGGTAGAACCAGTAGAACCGGTAACTCCGAAAGAACCAGTAGCCCCAGTAGCCCCAGTAGCCCCAGTAGAGCCGGTAGTTCCAGTGTCACCAGTAACGCCAGTAGAACCAGTAGCCCCAGTAGAGCCGGTAGCTCCAGTAGCCCCAGTAGCCCCAGTAGAGCCGGTAGCTCCAGTGTCACCAGTAACGCCAGTAGAGCCAGTAGCTCCCGTAGCCCCGGTAGCCCCGGTAGCCCCGGTAGAACCGGTAACTCCGGAAGAACCAGTAGCTCCAGTGTCACCAGTAACACCAGTAACACCAGGAGCCCCGGTAGAACCAGTAGAACCAGTCACACCAGTAGAGCCGGTAGCCCCAGTCGCACCAGCAGAGCCAGTAGCCCCAGTAGAACCGGTAGCGCCAGTAGCCCCAGTAGCCCCAGTAGCCCCAGTAGCCCCAGTAGCCCCAGTAGCCCCAGTAGCCCCAGTAGCCCCAGTAGCCCCAGTAGCCCCAGTAG